>CACZSP010000195.1 GCA_902783905.1 uncultured Ruminococcus sp. | reverse complement strand
GGAACGTTTACCGACCCTGAAAGCGGACTTGAATACGAACTGAGCAACCTTAAGATCAAAATCACCGGCAGAGGCAAAAACACCGCGCGTGACCTGGTGATCCCTGCGCTGATCGACGGAATGCCGGTCGTTTCGGTAACAGAGTTCGCCGGCGACGAAGCGCTCGTCACGCTGGTATTCGAGGAAGGTATCGCAGCGGTCGGCGGAGGATCCTTTGCGAACTGCCCGAACCTTGCGAAGGTCGTTCTTCCGGCGTCCCTCAAGACCTTCGGACCGGGATGCTTCAAGGGCTGCGCAAAGCTCGAACAGATAGCTTTCACAGATCCCGCGGTAAACGTCGGAACTTCCTACGAAGTGTTTTCCGGATGCCCGGGATATATGTCCGATTACGACAACGGGCTTATATTCCGCCTTAATCCCGACTGCGCCTCGTATACGGTATACAGTATACAAGTCAGCAAAACCGAGATCGTCATACCCGAAACGTACAACGGCCTCCCGGTTACCGCTCTCTCGTCAAATCTCAGAGTGTGGCGGGGCGACTTCATAAGGCAGCCGAACGCCGTCAGCGTATACGTCCCCGACACCGTGACCTCGATCGCTCCATCCGCGTTTGCAAAATTCGGAAAACTGACCGAAATCAGACTCCCCGCCGGCCTGCGCGAAATACCCTCGCGCTGCTTTTTCGGATGCGCATCGCTGAAGGAAGTAGTTATCCCGGATCAGGTGACGTCAATCGGAAGCAGCGCCTTTGCCGAATCCGGAATCGAATCGGTGATCATTCCGGACAGCGTGACCGAAATCGGAGTCGGTGCGTTTTCCGTCTGTTTCAGATTGAAAAGAGCGGTCCTCGGACAGGGACTGACCGCGATACCCAACGCGGCCTTCAGCGACACGGAACTTGAGTCGGTCACGATCCCGGCAGGCGTGAAAAGCATCGGGGACATGGCTTTTTCCGGCTGTTGCAATCTTGATGAAGTGATATTCTGCAATCCCTCCGTCATTATTTCGGAAAATGCGTTTTTCCGGAGCCCGTCATTCTTCCCCGGTCTGATCACCGACCCCGGAACAGGTATCCGCTACGCGCCAAACGGCACCGGATGCACCGTCTTCGGCGCGTCGCGCTCCGCAGCGTTCACCGGAATACCGGCGCAACTCGGCGGAATGCCGGTAACCGCGATCGCGCCTTTCGCGTTTTTCCGGAACCCCGCCGTCACCGGAGAAATCGTAATTCCGGATACCGTCGGGACGATCGGGGAGCATGCGTTCAATCAAACCGGTATAACCTCGCTCAGACTCGGCTCAGGAACGAAAACGGTGGAGGCGCTTGCATTCGCGCAGTGTCAGAACCTTGTATCGGTTGATTTCGCGAACGTTGAAACGATCGGCGACCAGGCGTTCGACTGCTCATTCGAAAGCCAGGTATCCGAGATTTATCTTCCCGACTCACTGAAATATCTCGGGAGAAACGTATTCTGGCACGTCGGCAGAATCAGCATCAGCGCCGGAACACAGCTCGCGGACGGTCTATACCAACTGACGGCAATCACCGATGAAATTGAAATCCGTCCGGTACCCTGACGGCAGGTTCATCTTTTCGTTGACTGAAACCGCCGATTATAGTATAATTATTATACGGAGCAGATAACATGAAGATCACGCTCAATCCCGACGAAAATATCGTCGCGGTAGTCAAAGAAGGCCTTAAAAAAACCGGCGGATACTGCCCCTGCAGAAGAGAGCGCACGCCCGACACGAAGTGCATGTGCCTCGAATTCCGGGAGCAGATAAAAGATCCGGATTTCGAGGGCTTCTGTCACTGCATGCTCTACTACAAATCAAAGGAGTAAAAAATGGCTGAAATAAAGATAACGAAGGACAATTTCGACTCGGAGGTCTTGAAATCTGACCTGCCGGTGCTCATCGATTTCTGGGCCGACTGGTGCGGTCCCTGCCGCATGCTCGGACCGGTCATAGCACAGATCGCCGAAGAATACGCCGGAAAGGTCAAAGTCGGCAAGGTCAACGTTGACGAAGAACCCGAGCTTGCCAACGCCTTCCGGGTGTCGTCAATACCGCTTGTCGTTCTGATGAAGGACGGCAAAATCGCGGGATCGTCCGTCGGCTACCGTCCGAAGGCGGACATAGAAAAACTGCTGAAATAAGCCGAAAAAAAAACAATATATACAGGAGAAAGAAATGAAAACTTACAAATGCATCCTTTGCGGTGAAGTGTTCGACGTTGCCGACGGCGAGACCCCGGTCTGCCCCCTCTGCGGAGCCGACGGTGATCAGCTTGAAGAGGTCAAAAAGTCCAACCCTTATGCGGGGACCCAGACCGAAAAGAACCTCGAAGCGGCTTTCGCCGGAGAATCGCAGGCAAGAAACAAATACACCTATTTCGCGTCCAAGGCCAGAAAAGAGGGTTACGAGCAGATCGCCGCTCTCTTCGAACTGACCGCCAACAACGAAAAAGAGCACGCGAAACTCTGGTTCAAGGAGCTTAACGGCATCGGAACCACCGCCGAGAACCTTGCCGCCGCGGCAGCCGGCGAAAACTTCGAGTGGACCGACATGTACGAAGGATTCGCCGCCACCGCCGAAAAGGAAGGATTCCCGGAGCTCGCCGCGAAATTCCGCGGAGTCGCCGCCATCGAGAAGAAACACGAGGAGCGCTACCGCGCCCTGCTCGCCAACGTCGAGGCGAAGGCGGTCTTCGAAAAGAGCGAGGTCAAGGTCTGGGAGTGCCGCAACTGCGGTCACATCGTAGTCGGGACCAAAGCGCCCGAGGTCTGCCCGGTCTGCGCTCATCCGCAGGCGTATTTCGAAGTACACGCGGAAAACTATTGATCTGACGACAAGAAAAAGGAGGGCTTCCGAAAAACTCACGCGAGTCTTTTGGCAGCCCTCCTGTTGTTTGAAAGGAAATCTGATATGACAATCAAAAAAGACATAGTTTACGTCGGCGTGAACGATCACAATATCGATCTTTTCGAAGGCCAGTACGACGTCCCCGAAGGAATGGCGTACAACTCCTACGTGATAAAGGACGAGAAGATCGCCGTCGTCGACTCGGTCGACCGCAATTTCACGCACGAATGGCTGGACAATCTTGCCGCGGCGCTTGAAGACCGCAAGCCGGATTATCTGATCGTACAGCACATGGAGCCCGACCATTCGGCAAATATCTCGGCGTTTATGAAAAACTATCCGGGAGCCGTCATTGTATCGAGCGCCAAGGCCTTCGCCATGATGAAGAACTTCTACGGCGACGAATACGAGGGACGCCGCGTCGTTATCAAAGAAGGCGATACGCTGACGCTCGGCAGACACGTTCTACGCTTCATCGCCGCCCCTATGGTCCACTGGCCGGAGGTCACCGTCACCTACGACGAGACCGATAAAGTTCTCTTCTCCGCAGACGCCTTCGGCAAATTCGGAGCCCTTGACACGACGGACCCCGACGACTGGGCGTGCGAGGCGAGGCGCTACTATTTCGGCATCGTCGGCAAATACGGAGTGCAGGTCCAGTCGCTTCTCTCAAAGCTTTCGGGAGTTGACGTCAGCGTCATCTGCCCGCTGCACGGACCCGTACTCTCGGAAAATCTCGGCTATTATCTCGGCCTTTACAAAACCTGGTCTTCCTGGGGCGTCGAGACCGACGGAATAGTTATATGCTACACCTCGGTTTACGGAAACACAAAGCGCGCCGTCGACATGCTCGCCGACAAACTGCGTTCGAAGGGCTGTCCGAAGGTCGCCGTCAACGATCTCGCACGGTGCGATATGGCCGAAGCGGTGGAGGACGCCTTCAGATACGGCAAGATCGTCCTTGCCACGACGACATACAACGCCGACATCTTCCCCTTCATGCGCGAGTTCATCACTCATCTTGTCGAGCGCGGTTTTAAAAACAGAACCGTCGGACTTATCGAAAACGGATCCTGGGCGCCGCAGGGCGTCAAGGTTATGACATCGATGCTGTCGGAATGCAAAAATCTCGTATTCTGCGAAAACAGCGTCAAGATCACATCCGCCGTCAGCGAAACCAACAAAATCCAGATCGAAGCGCTTGCAGACGAGCTCTGCCGCGACTACGTGGCGCAAAACGGCGCGACAGCCGACAAGCACGACCTGACGGCTCTCTTCAATATCGGATACGGTCTGTACGTCGTCACGTCGAACGACGGAAAGAAGGACAACGGGCTGATCGTCAACACGGTATCCCAGGTTACGAGCTCGCCCAACCGGATCGCCGTCTGCATCAACAAACAGAACTACTCCCACCACGTGATAAAGCAGACCGGAGTGATGAACGTCTGCTGCCTCTCGGTCGACGCGCCCTTCTCGGTTTTCGAATCCTACGGCTTCCGCAGCGGAAGAAACGCCGACAAGTTCGAAGGGACCGAGGTGCTGCGTTCGGACAACGGACTCGTATTCCTTCCGAAATACATCAATTCCTTTATGTCGCTCAAAGTCGAATCCTACGTCGATCTCGACACCCACGGAATGTTTATCTGCTCGGTGACCGAGGCGCGGGTCATTTCCGACCGCGAAACGATGACCTACACCTATTATCAGAAAAACGTCAAGCCGAAGCCGAAGACCGAAGGCAAAAAAGGATACGTCTGCAAGATCTGCGGCT
>CACZSP010000194.1 GCA_902783905.1 uncultured Ruminococcus sp. | reverse complement strand
TTTCATGGTCAGCAAAAACGCCGTTCTCATTGCCGGAGGCGAGGAGTATCTTGCCGGAGTTCCCGCCCTGAGAATACTTTGCGGCGCTCTTCTGTTCGCCGTCCCGGCCAATTTCTTTATCAACGGCATAATGCTGACGAAAAAGATGGACGGAAGGATACTTGTTGCCGCCGTTGTCAGCGCCGCTGCCAACGTGCTGCTCAATTTCTTTTTCATACCGTTTTTCGGAATCACCGGAGCGGCCGTGACCACTCTGATATCCGAAGGAACAGTGATGGTTATAGGCCTTTGTTCGTCTGCCGGTTATCTTCGCGGAACGGGTTACGCGAGGACGCTGATCACCGCCGGTACCGGATGTATGCTGATCGTCGGCGTCTGTCTCGGAGTCGGAGCTCTCGGACTGGGCCTGTTTGCCGATACGGCGCTGAAAATCGTCGTTTCGACAGCGGTTTACGCGGCGGCTCTGCTCGTCGGACTAGGGAAGCGCTGAATAATTCGCGTGCGTAGATTGGCGAGAACATTTTTCGCAAGTTTCCCGAAGGGAAACGTGTTCTCGGCTGAGAAATCGCAGCAATACAGGCGGTATTGCAAGATTTTGACGCAAGGAAAGGCGGAAAATGAGACGTCAATTCTACGACGCGAAATCCTGGACGGATTTCGCCGTCGAATTATTCAGCGCTTCTCGAGGTAAGCGGCGGATCTTCGGGACCGCAGACTGAACCGATTTCAGGAGGAAGAAAATGAAGGGTATTATTCTCGCGGGAGGAGCCGGGACGAGGCTCTATCCGCTTACGATGGTAACGAGCAAGCAGCTGCTGCCCGTCTACGACAAACCGATGATATACTACCCGCTTTCGACTCTGATGCTTGCCGGCATCAGGGATATTCTCGTGATCAGCACCCCGGAGGACACTCCGCGCTTCGAGGCTCTTCTCGGCGACGGCTCCCGGTTCGGGATCAGGCTGTCCTATAAAGTCCAGCCGTCTCCGGACGGGCTAGCCCAGGCTTTTCTGATCGGCGAGGAATTTCTCGGAGACAGCGCCGGCGCGATGGTCCTCGGGGACAACATCTTTTACGGGAACGGGTTGAAAAAAATACTTCGCGCCGCGGCTTTCAACGCGGAAAACGCTGGAAGAGCGACTGTTTTCGGATATTACGTCAACGATCCCGAGCGTTTCGGCGTCGTGGCCTTCGACGGGGACGGACGTGTTACAAGCATCGAGGAAAAGCCGGCTGTTCCGAAATCCAATTACGCCGTCACGGGGCTGTATTTTTATCCCTCCGGGGTGTCTTCTCTCGCCAAAAAAGTAAAACCCAGCGCGCGGGGAGAACTTGAGATCACTACCCTGAACGAAATGTATCTCGACGCCGGACTTCTTGACGTTCAGCTGCTCGGGCGCGGATTTGCATGGCTCGACACCGGAACGGTCGACAGTCTCGTCGCGGCGGCGGATTTCGTTCAGACTATCGCAAAACGCCAGGGAATAACGATTTCGGCTCCCGAGGAGATCGCCTTTATAAACGGGTGGATCGATCGCGGGCTGCTCGCGACGGCCGGCGAAAGATACGGCAAATCTCCCTACGGAGCTCATCTGCGTGCCGTCGCCGAGGGGAAGGTCAGGTACTGACGTTGAAAAAATATCTCGTAACCGGATGCGCCGGTTTCATCGGTACCAATTTCGTATATTATATGCTGAAAAAACACCGGGATATCCTTCTCGTCAACCTTGACAAGCTGACCTACGCCGGAAATCCGGCGAATCTCGAGGGTATCGGAAACGACGCGCGTCATATTTTCGTCAAGGGAGATATATGCGACCCGGAGCTCGTATCGTCGCTTTTCGGAAAATACGATTTCGATTACGTTATCAATTTCGCAGCCGAAAGCCACGTGGACAGGTCGATATCCGATCCCGGCGTTTTCGTCAGGACAAACGTGAACGGCACTTTCAACCTGCTTTCGAAAGCGAAAGACGCGTGGTGCGACGCAGAAAAAAACGTCTGGCGTGAAGGGAAGAAGTTCCTTCAGGTCTCGACAGACGAGGTCTACGGAGCCCTCGGGAAGGACGGCTTTTTCACCGAGACCACTCCTCTTGATCCTCACAGTCCGTACAGTTCCAGCAAGGCGTCGGCCGATCTTTTCGTCAAGGCGTTTCACGACACCTACGGAATGCCGGTGAACGTCACCCGCTGCTCGAACAATTACGGTCCCTATCAGTTCCCCGAAAAACTGATACCTCTGATGATCAACAACGCCCGCCTGCACCGGCCGCTTCCTGTTTACGGAGACGGTATGCAGGTGCGCGACTGGCTGTACGTCGACGATCACTGCCGGGCGATCGACACCGTATGTTCGCAAGGCAAACCCGGAGAAGTATACAACGTCGGCGGACACAACGAGCGCACGAACCTTTTTATCGTGAAGACGGTGATAGACGTTATGAGGGAAAAGCTCGGCGACGGCGGTATTTCCGAAAATCTGATAACTCACGTAGCCGACCGTCCGGGGCACGATCGCAGGTACGGGATCGATCCGACGAAGATCGGCCGTGAGCTCGGCTGGTATCCCGAAACGTCCTTCGAAGACGGTATTGTCAGGACGGTGGACTGGTATCTCGACAATACCGGGTGGATGGAAAGCGTGACGTCGGGTGCCTATCTCCGTTATTACGAAGAAAACTACGGAAGCCGGCGGAAATTGACGGCGGACAAAGGATTTTCCGAATGAAAGTATTTGTAACAGGCGCCGCCGGACAGCTGGGAAGAGCCGTCGCGGACGAATTTGCGAAAAGAAAAGACGCCGTCACGGCGTCGGACGTCGTTCCGCCGTTTTCGTCTGCCGACGGGATTGACGGTATTGCGCTTGATGTAACCGACGGCGCGGCCGTTTCCGGGATTGTAAGTTCGGTCTCGCCCGACGTTGTCGTTCACTGCGCCGCCTGGACCGCCGTCGACGCCGCCGAGCTTCCCGAAAACCGTGCGAAGGTCGACGCGATAAACCGGGACGGGACGTACAATATCGCAAAGGCGGCCGCGGAATGCGGCGCGAAAATGATATATATATCGACCGATTACGTTTTCGGCGGAAGCGGTACCCGACCGTGGAAGCCGGACGGCGACGGGTTCGCCCCGAGGAATTATTACGGCGAGAGCAAGCTTGCGGGTGAAAACGCAGTAAGATCGCTTCTCGAAAAGTATTTTATCATACGGACTTCCTGGGTGTTCGGTCCGGGAGGAAACAATTTCGTCAGGACGATGATACGCGCCGGGAAGACTCATTCCACCGTCCGGGTGGTCGATGATCAGATCGGTACGCCGACCTATACCCGTGATCTCGCCCGTCTTCTCGCGGATATGGCGCGGACCGAAAAATACGGCGTTTACCACGTCACGAACGAGGGCGGTTATATCAGCTGGTACGGCTTTTGCGCTGAAATATACAGGCTGTACGGCCTCGGAACGGCGGTGATACCCGTTTCGACAGAGGAATACGGTATGTCGGTCGCCGACAGGCCCCGCAATTCCAGACTCGACAAATCGAAGCTGGAGCGTTGCGGCTTCATTCCGCTTCCCGACTGGCGCGACGCGCTTTCAAGATACTTGGAAGAAGAGGATATCTGATGGGACAGATAACTGTAAAAAAAGACGTGGGCGGCATCGGAGGACTCTGTCTGATCACCCCCGCGGTCCACGGTGACAGCCGCGGGTATTTTATGGAGACCTATTCCCGCCGGGATATGGAGGAAAACGGGATCTTCGTCGATTTCGTACAGGACAATCAGTCCTTCTCCCGCGGGGGAGTTCTGCGCGGACTTCACTTTCAGATAAACCAGCCGCAGACGAAGCTCGTAAGAGTCGTCCGCGGAGAGGTGTTCGACGTTGCGGTGGATCTGAGACAGGGTTCGGAAACATACGGGCGCTGGCACGGAGAAATCATTTCCGCCGAAAACAGGAATCAGTTTCTCATACCGGGCGGATTTGCCCACGGGTTTCTCGTCCTTTCCGACGAAGCCGAATTCTGTTACAAGTGCGACGATTTTTATCATCCCGGCGACGAGGGCGGCATCGCCTGGAACGATCCGGGTATAGGGATAATCTGGCCTGGCGTCAGCGGTAACTATCCCGGATCCGCGTCCCCCGACGGATACCGTTTCCGGGGAGAAAAGCTTTCTCTGTCAGAAAGAGACCGCCGATGGGGCGTTCTCTCCGAAAAGGACGTAAACCGAAATGCGTGAAATACCGGCAAACGAATATCAGTCTGTCCTTCTCGGCGTTTTCAGGGCGTTTTATTCCTATTGCGAAAAGAACGGCATAAAAATGTATCTCGGAGGCGGGACGGCTCTCGGGGCGCTGAGGCACGGCGGGTTTATTCCGTGGGACGACGACATCGACGTTTTTATTTCGCGGGAGGACCGCGAAAAACTGTCGCGGCTTGCCGAAGAAGACCCCTGGATAGATGAAGAAAAGCGCTACAGGATACTGCCGCCCGCGACATTCCCTTCGGTCTATCCCTTTTTCAAGGTGATCGACACGAAAACCCTCGTTTACGAAAAAAACATTGCGAAAAAGTACGCGACGGGCGTCTGGATAGACGTGTTCTGTCTTTCATACTGGGCGGACGACGAAAGGACCGCGAGAAGGCAGTTCAAACGCTTTTCATTTTACAACACGATGAACAAAGTCGTGATCGGCGGCAATTACCGGACGCGAAAATACAGATTTCTCGAGATTTTCGCGTTTCCCGTACGCATGCTTTTACTTCTTTTCGGAATGGACAGCGGTTACTGGTGCCGGAAAGTGATCGCCCTCGACAGATACGAATCGGGAGAATACATGGGTAACGTCACCTTTCCGGATTCCTTCGAGAGGGAGCATTACCGCGCGGAGTGGTTCGAAGGGACGACAGACGCGGTTTTCGAAGGCATCCCGTGCGTGACCTTCGGAAACGTCGACGCGGTACTTACCCACTTTTACGGGGATTATATGACCCCTCCTCCGGAGGACAAACGCGTCCGGCACAATCCGGAGGCCTACTATCTCGAATGAAAACGGAAGATCGAAAATGAATGC
>CACZSP010000193.1 GCA_902783905.1 uncultured Ruminococcus sp. | reverse complement strand
GATGCGTGTGGCGAAGTGCGCGGCATTTCCCCCACAGGCGCAAAAAGAGCCGTCAAGACGCGTGCGTTGAATTGTGCGGTATTGCCTATATTTTCCGGTCGGGCATCATTCTGTTTTCCGGCGCACCGGAAAAGGGAGCGGGATCAGAAAAATCTGTCTATCACTTCCGCTTCGGCGGCGGCAAGACGCGCAAGGCACTCTTCGCTCTGAAGAAAGGCCGAGTCTTCGGGATTCGTGTGGAATCCGTGCTCTACGAGGAAAGCCCTTTTGCATCCCGAGCCGGCGGAGGCGCGGATGACTCCGTAGTAGTCGAGCGAGTCGTTGTCGGGATAACGGCGGGTCTTGATACCGCGGTCGGTGCTGTTCATCGTTTTGACGACGGCGTCGTTGAGCGCTTTTGCGATCGGAGCGTTTCCTTCGATATCGGATACCGAGTAGTAGGTCTCGACTCCGCGGACAAGCGGGTATTTTTCGGGTCCGATGGAGGACGACGGCGCGTTGGAATGGATCGAAAGGAAGAGAGCCGCCCCGTTTTTTCCGGCAAGCTCTCCGCGCTCGGCAAGTTCGGGATTGTCTTCGACCCTGTTTCTCGTCATAAGCACTTCAAAGCCGCGAGCTTCAAGTTCCTTTTTCAGGAAGGAAGCGAGAATAAAGTTCTGCGTTCCTTCGTAAAAGCCCTCTTTCGTGGTATGGGGGTTTCCGAACTGTCCGTGTCCCGGGTCAAGAACGACCGGGCCTCTTTTTTTGTTTTCCATTTTTTTTCCTTTCAGTCGGTTATTGTTCCGGCGGCAGCCGTTTTGTCGATATAATCCTTAAGCAGCGGGTGTGCCGAAAGATCCGGGTCGGTCGTGATGATCTCCCGCGCGGCTTCGGTGGCGCAGGCGAAGGCGCCGGCGTCTCCCGAAACGTCCGCAAGACGGAACTTAAAGCCGCCGCTCTGTCTTATTGCGTCGCCGCGGTGGGCGGCGATGAAATCACCGGGGCCTCTCGTGCGGAGGTCCGCCTCGGCGATTTCGAATCCGTTGTTCGTTTCGCACATTACCGACAGACGCTCGTGCGAGGAGACGGATGAGTCGTCCGAAATAAGTATGCAGCAGGATTTTCTTTTTCCTCTGCCCACCCGTCCGCGCAGCTGGTGAAGCTGGGACAGACCGAATCTTTCGGCGTTTTCGATTATCATAAGCGAGGCGTTCGCCACGTTGACTCCGACCTCGATGACGGTCGTTGATACGAGAACGTTTATATCCCCGGCGACAAAACCCGTCATTACCGCCTCCTTTTCCGCCGCCTTCATCCTCCCGTGGATCAGAGCGACGGTGATGCCGGGAAGCGTCTGACGGAGCTGTTCGGCGTATACCTTTGCCGCCTTGAGAGGGGGCTTTGACAAAAGACCCGATTCGGTTATCTCGTCGAGCCCCACCTCACCCGAGTCGTACGTTTCGTTTTCCTGTTCGTCGATAGAGGGACAGACGACGTAGACCTGGCCTCCGTCGGCGACGGTGCGCTCGATGAAAGCGTTTACCCGCGCCCTTTTGCTTTCGTCAACGAGATAGGTATCGGTCTTCTGCCTTCCGGGGGGCATTTCGTCGATACGCGAGATGTCGAGATCGCCGTAAAGCACGAGAGCCAGCGAGCGGGGGATAGGGGTCGCGCTCATCGAAAGCATGTGCGGGAACAGCCCTTTTTCCGCGAGGGCGGCACGCTGTTCGACGCCGAAGCGGTGCTGTTCGTCGGTAACTATCAGCGACAGCGAAGAAAACGCGACGTCCTCCGTCAGCAGGGCGTGCGTGCCGATGACGAGGTCGATCTTTTCTTCGCCGTCGGCGGAAAGTCCCGCCTTTATTCTCTTTTTTTGCGCGGCGCTGACCGATCCGGTCAGCAGAGCGCACCGGAATCCGAGCTTTTCAAAAACGGGGGAAAGATCCGAGTAGTGCTGGGACGCGAGTATCTCGGTCGGCGCCATAAGAGCCGCCTGCCTTCCGTTCATAAGGCATATACATATCGCGGCTGCCGCCACGGCGGTTTTCCCGCTTCCGACGTCGCCGATAAGAATCCGGCTCATACGGACGTCGGTTTTCATATCGGCGGCGATCTCCCGTACGCATCTTTTCTGAGCCTCCGTCAGTTCGAAGGGAAGGAGCGACAGAAGCGGCGAGATGTTCTGCTTTACGCAGGGAAACGCTCCGGTTTCCCGCCGGTGCATACCCTGGCGGGCGACGAGAAGCGAAAAGGTGAAAAGCTCGTCGAAGACGAGGCGACGTTTCGCGGCCGCGAGCGCCGGATAGTTTTCCGGGTTGTGTATGTTGCGCAGCGCGTAGGCAAGGGTGCAAAGACGGTATTTTGATATGATCTCCTGCGGAAGGATGTCGGTGATCTGCGGAGAAAGGAGTCTCAGCGTTTCGGCGATGTCCCGGGCGATCTGCTTCTGGGTCAGGCCTTCGGTGAGAGGGTAGACGGGAGTAAAGTCCTGAAGCATGCCGGGTTCCCATCTTTCGTAGACGGGAGAGGACATCGAGTAGCGCATCCCGTTCCGGGTCAGCCGCCGCTCGACTTTTCCCCAGAAGCGCCAGACCGATCCCGTCACGAAGGTCCCCTTGAGATAGGGCTGATTGAAAAAGACGAGATCGCACAGTCCGCTGTCGTCTGAGGCGCGGAACTTGATCACCGTTTTGCCGCCGCGCAGCCGGGACGACTGAACGGGCGTGCATACGGTAAGAACGACGGCTGTCTTTCCGTCGTCGCGGCTGCAGTCGAGGGGCCGGATCTCGCCTCTGTTTTCATAAGCTCTCGGAACGTGATTGATAAGGTCGCCGAGAGTCGACACTCCGATTTTTTTGTATGCCGCCTGCTTTGCCGGCCCGACGCCCGGAAGCGCCGAAACGGGAGAGGCGGTATTGAATTCTGTCGTTTTGTATGCCATTTTTCTTTCCTCTGTAATCGGGCGCGGGTCGCCGACAACATTATACCGCGTCAGCGGTGTTTTTGTCAATCGGTTTGCCCCTGTTTTGATATCTTTTTGCGCCTCCGGAACCGGCGTCCCGGGAAAATATATTGATTATTATGCTATAGTATGATAAAATATAAGCGGCTATTTGTTTATTCATCGGGGAGATATGATGGACGGAAAGAAGATATTAACGGTTATCACAGTATTGGCGGTTCTTCTGGCGGCGGTTTCGGTCGTCTGGATAATCGCGGGCAGAATAAGAGACGGACGGGCAGACGACGCAACGTCGGAACCCGCAGGAAGTGTTACGGCGGAAAAGACGGAGGAGATCACTTCTCCCGGGTCGTCGGCGGCAGATACCGATCCGGCAAGCGAAACTCAAACGGAGACCGTCGAAATAACGACCGTTGCCGACACTCCTGCGGCAACGACGGAAGACGTGACCGAACCTCCCGTGACGACGGAGGAGGTGACGACCGTCGTACAGACGACGGAAGCGGAGACCACTGCGGAGGAGACGACCGCCGAGGAAACGACTGAGGAAGCGACGACCG
>CACZSP010000192.1 GCA_902783905.1 uncultured Ruminococcus sp. | reverse complement strand
TTCCCGCATATCTGACGCAAGCTCGTCCAGAGCATCCTTTGCCCGTCCGGCTTTACGGGACGGGAAGGCGACGGTGCAGACGGCGGAGGAGGGGATAACGTTGTCGAAAACGCCGGCTTCGAAAGAGCAGATCCTCGGGCCGAGACTGCGCAGTTTCAGTATCAGTCCGCCCAGAAGAAGGATCGCGTTTTCGCGCTCTTTGTCAATATCCTCTCCCGAGTGTCCCCCCTGAAGTCCCGAAATTGTGATCTTCAAAAAAAGGCTGCCTTCAGGAACCGGCTTTCGCGTCACGGGGATTTCCGACAGCGCGGTCATCCCTCCGGCGCATCCGGCGGTGACGACGCCGATCTCCTCCGAGTCGAGATTGAGCATACGTCTGCCGGTTACGAGAGAAGGATCGAGTCCTATCGCGCCGTCCATTCCGGTTTCTTCGTCGGCGGTCAGCAGTATCTCGAGCGGCGGATGCGGGGCGTCTTTTTCGTCAAGCAGGGCAAGAGCGCAGGCGACCCCGATCATATCGTCTCCGCCGAGAGACGTCCCCTCCGCCCATACGTATTTTCCGTCGGTCGCGAGCCGTAGAGGTTCTTTCGACATATCGATCCCCGAGCCGTCCGCCGCGGCGCAGACCATATCCAGGTGCGCCTGGAGCACGACGGGTGGATGATCTTCGTATCCGGGAGACGCCGGTTTTCTGATAATCACGTTGTTGTATTCGTCCTGGATCGCTTCGAATCCCGCGTCGCGTGCTATGCCGACGCAAAGATCGCTTACGCCTTTGGTGTTGCCCGAACCGTGCGGGACGGACGAAAGAGTTTCAAAGAGCCCGAAAACCTTTTCGGGCTGAAGAGCAGAAAGAATTCCCATAAGTAACAACCTCCGTTTCAAAAATTGTACAACCAACGCGCCTTTTTGTCAAGCGCCGGGGCGGAATAACTTGAAAAAAACTTTTCTTTGTTGTATAATAATATCAATAAAGAAGGAGTATCCGTTTATGAAAAAGGGAAAAACCTTTCCTGTCGTTATCTGCCTGCTGATCGCCGTCCTTTCGGTTCTGCCGGTTCCGTCGTCAGCCGGAACGGGGTACGTTCCGGCGGGCGAGCCGATCTCGACCGAGGCGGAATTCCTGGCGATCAAAGCCGAGGGAGAATACTATCTGGCAAACGATATTACGCTTAATTCCACCTGCCGCACTCTTTTCAAAGGAGTGCTCAACGGCAACGGAAAAAAGCTGACGGTATCGGCGCCGGTTTTCGCGACGTTGGGCGGCACGGTAAGGGATCTGACGATAGAAGGAACGGTCGAGGCGACGGGCGACGCCGGGGCTCTCGCGACCCAGATAACACACGTCGAACTGTACAACGTCACGTCGGCCGTGAACGTCCGCACCCAAAAAGGCGGGAAAGCCGGAGGTCTCTTCGGCTTTTCGAGAAACGCCGGTTCCGCGCTTCTCGTCGGATGCGTGAATAAAGGCAATATAGTATGCGAGGAAAAAACCACCGCGGTCAACGTCGGCGGACTGATCGGTCAGTGCGACAACTTGACTGCGTACGACTGCCGCAACTACGGAACCATAACCGCACGCGGGACCGAAACGATCGCAGGCGGAATTCTCGGCAGGGGTGTCGTGAATCCGGGAAGAAATACCGTGTCATTCTACCGCTGCGCAAATTACGGCGAGATCGAGAGCGGAAAGATCGTCGGCGGTATCGCGGGATACGCCGGATGCTCGGGAAATCTCGCTCTCACACCTTTCAGATTCGATTACTGCGCGAACTCGGCCGACCTTAAGGGCGCTCTGTATTCGGGCGGAATAGCCGGATACGCGTACGGGACGGATACACAGCAGTTCATGCTCTACGCCTGCGTCAATTCGGGCACTATCACCGGCGGGAATTCTTCCGGCGGATTCGTATCGCATTTCTTCGCCTACTGCAACAGCAACTACTCGGGGATAAGATACTGCCTCGGCGCCGGCAAACTGACGGCAAACAGCGGGACGAAGGCGTATCTCTGCATGTTCGGCGAATCGAGCGCCAGGGGCGCCGCAAACATAGGCATCAGGGACAACTATCTTGCCGACGATTCGATCGCCTGGTTCACCTACGCCCTTGACGATTCCAACTCGGCAGCCCGCGTTAAGATCGGAGTCGCGGAAAAGATAAACGCCGTAACGATGATACCCGCCGAATGGGTAGCTACCGGCGAAGCGGTCATGTACGTAAACCGGATGGCAGAGAAGAACCTGTTTTATCAGGATCTCGCCAACGGCGGCAAGCCCGACGTTTTTCCCGAATCCGGTATCGTGACTTACGATTTTTCGTCGGACGACGACAGACTTGTAAACGGCACCGAACCGAGACTGCCGCTGCCGGACTACGACGTACCGGTCGATACAGCCGGGATAAACTACGCTCCCGACGTTCCGGAGACCGAGCCTGAGACAACGACCGGGGAGGAGCCTTCCACGGACGCTCCCGAAACCTCGGAACCGGACGGGGAAGCAAAGAAAAAGGGCTGCGGATCGGCGGCGTTCGTTCCGGCGCTTATCTGCGCCGTGTTGGCGGTACCGGCGTTAAGAAAAAAGAATGAAAACCTTTGAAGAGCGCCTTTCGGTCTCCGAAAGGATCGCCGGCGAGGTCGCGAAAGAGGGCGGACGGGCCTATTTCGTCGGAGGTTTCGTCCGGGACAGACTGATGGGCAGGGAGCTTTCCGAGTCTCCCGATATCGATATTGAGGTCCACTCCCTTCCTCCCGAAAAGCTGTTCGGAATACTCGAAAGTCTTGCTCCGGTAAAAAAGACCGGGCTTTCATTCGGTATTTACACCGTAGGCGGTTACGATATCGACGTCGCCATGCCGCGCCGCGAAAGAGCGACCGGACGCGGACACCGGGATTTCGAGACCTTCGTGGATCCTTTTATCGGGGAGAAAAAAGCGTCCGAACGCCGCGATTTCACGGTAAACGCGCTGATGCAGGACGTTCTGACCGGGGAAGTCCTCGATTTCTGGGGCGGGCTGGACGATATGAAAAAAAGCGTTCTCCGCCACGTCAGCGACGCCTCTTTCCCGGAGGATCCTCTGCGGGTGCTGAGGGCCGCGCAGTTTTCGGCGCGACTCGGTTTTTCGGTCGATCCCGCGACCGAAAAGCTTTGCGCCGGGATCGATATCACGACTCTTTCCCCGGAGCGCGTTTTCGACGAAATGAAAAAGGCGCTTATCTCGGCGCCGAAGCCGTCGGTGTTTTTTGAATTCCTGAAAAAAACGGGGCAGCTGTCTTACTGGTTCCCCGAGATCGAAGCGCTGACGGGAGTCCCGCAGGACCCGTCCTTCCACTCGGAGGGCGACGTCTGGGTGCACACGATGCTGGTGCTCGACAGCGCAGCCGGGATGAGGGAGAGGGCGAAAAGGCCGCTTCCCTTCATGCTTTCGGCGCTCTGTCACGATCTGGGAAAACCCATGACGACCGAAGAGATTAACGGCCGCATACACTCCTACGGACACGACGAAGCCGGCGTGGGCGTCGCTTCGGCGTTCCTGTCGAGACTGACGTCGGACAAAAAGATCATATCGTACGTGAAAAACATGGTCCTGCTCCACATGCGTCCGAACGTTCTCGCTTTTGCAAAGTCGTCTCCCAAATCGACCAACAAAATGTTCGACACGTCCTGCGAGCCGTCGGATCTGATTCTTCTCGCGACCGCCGACTGCCTCGGTATGACCTTTCCGAGGGAATACTACGACGCGGTTCCCTGGCTTGAGGAGCGCTTCGCTCTGTTCACTGAAACGATGTCGCGCCCCTGCGTGACCGGTGCCGATCTTATCGCCGCCGGGTATAAGCCGGGAGAGGATTTTTCAGATATACTCGCCTATTCGCACAAGCTTCGGCTCGCGGGGATAGACCGCGACAGCGCCCTGCGGCAGACGCTGGCGTACGCCGAAAAGAAGAAAAAAAACAATAATAAAAATAAAAAATAAAATCCGGAGGTCGGAAAAATGGCAAAAACCTACAGAATCAGATGTCCGCGCTGCGGCAACCCGGTAAACCTTTCGGCGTCTGGCGCCTGCCCGCAATGCTCCGCGCCGCTGAGTGTCGACGCGCCCGCGTCGATCTCAATCTACCGTATGGGCAATTTCTACGGCGCAGCCAACGGTTTCGGAATCTATATCAACGAGCAGCCCTACGGCGCCATCGGCAACAGGGAGACGCTTACCTTCCCGCTGCCCTACGGCGAATACAAGATCCACGTGGTCTGCGGGATGAACCGCAAGTGCAACGACCCGGTGATAAAACTCAGCGAGTCGGACACGAACGTCTGCCTTAAGGTCCACATGAAGGCAGGCTTTTTCCAGAATTCGTTTATCCTCGAACGCGTCGATCCGTCGACGATGCCGCAGAATTAAGGCGGTACGGGACGGTTCGCGCGCGGACCGTCGAGAGTTTTTTTCACGGGGCGTTGGCAATGTCGGAAGAAGTATTTGAAAAAAACGGATACGGTTATATTACCGCCCAGATCGAAAAGGGACTGAAAAACGGTTCCCGCCGCGCCGTTATCCGCGGCTGCTGGGAGATCGACAGAGCGGTCAGGATCCCGTCCGATTTTACCCTGGAGCTTTGCGGATGCCGGCTGCGGCTGGCGGACGGGTGCTTTTCCAATATTTTCGTCAACGCCTCGTTCGATACCGAAGCGGGAAGAACGAAAGAGGGCGCAGACCGGAATATCAGTATCATCGGCGCCGGCGGCGCGACGCTGGACGGCGGCAGTTATAACGGACTGTCCGAAAAGACCGGGATGAAAAACGGATTTCCGCCGGTTTGGAAGAACAATCTTTTACTGTTCGTCAACGTGCGGGGGTTCCGGATATCCGGGCTTTTCTGCCGGAATATGAGATGGTGGGGACTGAATTTCATCTGCTGCTCGGACGGTTACGTCGGTAATATCGATTTCTGTGCCAACGATACCGGGATCGGAGCCGACGGGGCGGAGTATCACGGACTGCGGCGCGACGCCTACGACGAGGTGCTTGTCAAAAACGCCGACGGGATCGATCTTCGGCGCGGATGCCACGATATCGTGATCGAAAATATCACCGGATTTACCGAGGACGACACGGTCGCGCTGACCGCGCTTAACGGTACGCTGGAAAAGACCTTCGACGTGCCGGGAGCATGCGGCGACATTTACAACGTGACCGTCAGGAACGTCAGGGCGGCGGCCTTCTGTTCCATCGTCAGGATACTGAACCAGGGAGAGCTGAAGATACACGATATCACGGTCGACGGCGTTTACGACACGTCCGCCGGGTCCCCGTATATGGACAGGGGAATATACGCCCTGCGAATAGGAGATACTCACCTGTACGGCACGCGAAGAGCGACCGGGGACGAAACTTACAATATAACGGTCAGGAACGTCCGGGGCAGGGGATATTACGCGGTATCGCTTGTCGGTGAAATAAAGAACCTGGTGACGGAGAATATCGAAGCCTTCGACGGCGCCGGGCTGATCAAAGAAAAAAGAGAGTAATAGGAGGAGGAATCCATGAGCAGAAAGATACGGTTCGCCGCTGCGGCGATTGCCGTCCTGACGGTGCTGGCGATCATCGCCGGCTGCGGAAATACCCCCGATCCCGCGACCGACGGGACAAGTGCGCCCGCGGCGTCGGAGGGCGTGTCGGCAACGGTCGAGCAGACGACTCCGGTCACCGAGTATATCGATACTCTCGAAAAGCGCGATCTGCAGAAGCGGGTCTTTACCGTTATCGGGCAGAGCACCGAGGACCGCCAGAACTTTTATATCGAGGGCAACGCCGGAGAGGTCATCAACGAGTCTATCCGGAAGCGCGACTGGGAGGTGGAGGAACGGCTGAATATCCAGCTGAACTATATCGCCGAAAAAGACCGGAAAAAAGTCACCAGTTCGGTCCACAAAACGAAGAATTCGGGAGAAAAGGCCTACGATCTCGTACTGAACTCGCTGTCGGACGGATTCAACACGATGACGTCGAACGGCGACCTGCGCGATCTGAAAACGATCCCTCATCTGTCGCTTGAGAGCAAATACTGGAACAAATCGATGACCGAAAACATGGAGCTGTACGGGAAGCTTTATTTCACGACCGGACCCATCTCGCCTCAGCTGTACCAGACGCCCATCGTCATGATGGCGAACCTGAAGATCGCCGAGGAATACAAGCTTGAAAACCCGTACAAGGTGGTCCTCGAAGGACGCTGGACCATCGAAAAGCTTGCGCAGATGATGAAGGACGTTTCGCACGATTACAACAACGACGGAGTGATGGACGAGGACGATTTCTGGGGCCTCGTCGTCGATCCGACCTTCGGCAACGCGCTCTACGTCGGAGCGGGACTTGACGGGCGTCAGAAGGAGGACGGAGGATACCGTATCGCAGTCGGAGACGAGGCGTTTCTGAATCTTATCGACAAATGCTCGGCGCTCTTCGGCGACCGCAACACCGTCCTCAACAATCCTCAGGGCGCGAAGGACTACGATCTTCTGATCTTCAAGCCCGGCCGGGCGCTGTTTATGGACGATACCGTCAACGGAGTTCTCATTATGCGCGATATGGAGGACGATTTCGCCGTCATCCCCTGCCCGAAGGCGACGGATGATCAGGAGAACTATTACAGCACCTGCAACACCTGGCTTCCGTCGGGTATCGGAGTACCCTACGCGGATGTCGGAGACGCGGAACTTGAGGAGACCGGACTGATACTTGAGACGATGGCAGTCTGTTCTTACGACCATATCGTTCCCGCCGTTTACGAGATCACCCTCCGCGGAAAGGTTTCCCGCGACGCCGACAACTACAAGACGCTGGATATAATCTTCGAGAACCTCTCCTTCGATTTCGTCAGCGTGTTCAATCCGGGCGGAGTATCCGACATACTCCGCAACGCCATGATAGGCGACTATCCGAATTACGTTTCGTCTTATGAGTCGATCAAAAAATCAGCCCAGAAGGCGCTGGACGATTTCGCGCTGATCGCGCAGAAACAGCAGTAAACGCCAGCCGGAACAGAGGCTGTAAAAAAAGTCCGACTTTTTTACAGCCTCGCAAAATCGGCGGGCGGGATTCCGCCGATTTTGCGCGATCTTTTTCGGTT
>CACZSP010000191.1 GCA_902783905.1 uncultured Ruminococcus sp. | reverse complement strand
GGTGTTCATGGAACATATGAAATACGCCTGGGAAAACTATTACGGAAGCGACGTCGTCTGCCGGCTCGATCAGGGCGGCTGGAACCTGTACGACAGAGGGCAGGAGCCGCTCCGGAAGGAAGCCGTGGAAGCGATAACCGGTATGGAGATCTCGGATCTGAAATACTGGTTCTGAACGAAAAAGAGAAAAAATATTCAGGAGGGCTATTTGAAAAGATTTATTCGCAGTGCTTGTCTGGCGCTGGCAACAGTTTTTGCATTTATGGGGATAAACTGCACCTGAATCAATGGTATTGATAATAATTGGAGCCAACGGAAGTATGAAAAGCAAAAGAACAATTAAAGTTCAGTGCCGGCTGATTTTTCAGCTACTTGTGTTTGTTCTTGCGGCGTTTTTGCTCGTGTCCTGCGCTGAAAAAGAAGCAGCCCGGACTGGAGAAGGACGTAAATCCGGTTCAAAAATTGCCGGCTGGACGCTGAATGATTCGATAGACGCCGCTCCCTGCATTTTTACCGGAAAATGTCTTTCAGTGAAGGAAGGCATAAACAGCACCTTCGAAATGCGACTTTGCGTTTCAAAAGCGCTCCGCGGGAATACCGAAGGAGAGGTCGAAGTGATCGGAGGAGAGCGGTATGAAGTCGGGCGGGAATACCTGATACTGTCAAGGCGTGCGGCGTCGGTATATACCGGAAAACCGCTGTACTATTTTGCGGATGCGGCACTGTATGAGGACGAAAACGGCGCTTGCCGCGGATTTGGCGGAGAACTGACCGAATACGGGTTCGGACAGATCATTGACGCGGTATCCGCCAGAGTCGGAGAAAAGCCTTATGAAGGCGAGGACGTGATAATCGGCGAATACTGCGTATCCGCCGATCTCAGGGCGGTTTGCGATTATTCTGATTTTATCGCCGTGGTCGAAGTAAAGGATATCGACGCTGAATTTGCCGACAGGGTCAACTGTATCTGCACCGTCAGGTCGGTGCTGAAGGGGGAAGCTCCTTATGAGATAAAAGTCGCTTTCTTTAAGGGGGGCGTCGAAAAGGGCGGCAGATATCTCATTCTAGCCTGCGAAAAAAACGGCGGAGGAATATACCACATGTCAAGCCCGTACAGTCTGCTCGATCTCAACGGAGAGGATGCACGGCGCGTGTCGGAGATGCTCGGAAGATAAACGAACATATCCCGGAACAAACTTCCCGCCGGAGCGAAGGC
The DNA here is from genome assembly GCA_902783905.1 of uncultured Ruminococcus sp. Taxonomy (GTDB): domain Bacteria; phylum Bacillota; class Clostridia; order Oscillospirales; family CAG-272; genus CAG-390. Next base: position 3,284 of record CACZSP010000191.1, on the reverse strand, counting down.
ATTGCCTTCGCTCCGGCGGGATTCGTATTGCCGGAATATTTTTATTTCTTTTCTTCAAGCAGTTTTTCGACCGCGGCGAGACGCGCGCAGACGGTCAGGACCTTCATCGCGGCGTCCACCTCGTCGTTAGACGGATAGGTCGGCGCGATACGGATGTTGGAGTCGTCGGGATCCTTCCCGTAGGGGTAGGTGGCGCCGGCGGGGGTGAGGTTGACTCCCGCGGCGCGGCAGAGCTCGTAGGTCTTTTTCGCCGTTCCGGGCATAAGATACAGACTGACGAAATACCCTCCGCGCGGATGAGTCCAGCGGGCGATCCCGGTGTTTCCGAGATCGTGCTCGAGAGTCTTGAGGACTATTTCGAACTTCGGGCGGATGATGCCCGCAAGATCCTTCATGTGCATCCGGATGCCGTCGGGACTTCCGAAATAGCGGACGTGGCGGATCTGGTTTATCTTGTCGAAACCGATCGTCTGAACGCTGAGGATCGGCTTGATCTGAGCGAGGTTCCGCTCGGACGCGGCAAATATCGCGACGCCCGATCCGGGGAAGGAGATCTTGGAGGTGGAAGCGAAATAGAAGACGGTATCCTCGGTTCCGTTCTTTTCGCATTCGCCGAATATGTCGAGCAGCTGCACGTCCTTGCCGTAAATCGGATGAACGGCGTAAGCGTTGTCCCAGAAGATGCGGAAATCGGGAGCGGCCGGACGCAGGGCGGCGAAAGCACGGACGACTTCGTCGGAATATGTGACTCCGTCGGGGTTCGAATATTTCGGGCAGCACCAGATCCCCTTTATCTGCGGGTCGGATTCGACCAGCTCCTTTATCATATACATATCGGGGCCGTCGTCGTACATCGGGACGTTTATCATTTCGATGCCGAGCGACTGGCAGATGTTGAAATGCCTGTCGTATCCCGGAACGGGGCAGAGGAATTTGACCTTTTCCTCCTTCACCCACGGACGGCATTTTCCGTCCCGACCCACGGTGCCGTACAGCATGCAGCGCACGACGGTGTCGAACATCAGGGTGAGCGAAGAGTTTCCGGCGACGATAATCATCGGCTCGGGGATGCCGAGCAGGTCGGAAAAGAGCTTTTTCGCCTCTGGCACTCCGTCAAGCAGACCGTAGTTCCGGTAATCGAATCCGTCCTTCGAGCGCACGTCGTCCGCCGTCGAGATGCAGTCGAGCATTCCCGTCAGCATGTTCAGCTGGGTCTTGCCCGGCTTGCCGCGGGAAAGGTCGAGGGAAAGATCGCGTGAGCGGATCTCGTCGTATTCGTCACAGAGCTTCTTGCGAAGCACCGAGAGCTGATCGTGATTCATTCCGGAGTACAGCATTTGAAAAGCTCCTGTTTCTTAGGGTGTCGCACGCGCGGCGTGCGCGAGTTATCCGGCTTTTTCCCGGATCAGAAATCCGCGCTTCCCGTCGTTCTCGGGAAGGCTTCGACGTCGCGGATGTTCGCCATTCCGGTGACGTACATTATCATTCTTTCAAAGCCGAGGCCGTAGCCGGCGTGCTTCGTGCCGCCGTAGCGGCGCAGATCGCAGTACCAGGAGTAATCGGCCGGATCGAGTCCGAAGCGTTCTATTGCCTCTTCGAGTTTGTCGAGCCGCTCCTCGCGCTGTGATCCTCCGATCAGCTCGCCGATGCCGGGGACCAGCATATCGGCGGCGGCGACCGTCTTTCCGTCGTCGTTCTGACGCATGTAGAAGGCCTTGATCTCACGGGGATAATCGGTGACGAAAACGGGACGCTTGAAGATCTGTTCGGTCAGGAAGCGCTCGTGCTCGGTCTGGAGGTCGATGCCCCATTTAACCGGGTAGTCGAATTTCTGTCCGCTTTCCTCGAGCAGCTTTACGGCTTCGGTATAGCTGACGCGGCCGAAATCCGATTCCGCAACGTGGCGCAGACGGTCGAGCAGACCCGGATCTACGAATTTGTTGAAGAATTCGAGCTCGTCGGGACATTCCTTCATCACCGCTTTGATGACGTACTTTACCATCGCCTCTGCGGTGTCCATATAATCGTTAAGATCGGCAAACGCCATCTCGGGCTCCACCATCCAGAACTCGGCGGCGTGGCGCTGCGTGTAGCTGCGCTCTGCGCGGAAAGTCGGACCGAAGGTGTAGACGTTTGCGAAAGCCATCGCGAAGGTCTCGACGTTGAGCTGACCCGAAACGGTCAGTCCGGTCTTTTTTCCGAAGAAGTCCTGGGAGTAATCCACCTCTCCGTCGGGCGTGCGCGGCGGGTTGCCGATGTCGAGTGTCGTGACCCTGAACATCTCGCCGGCGCCCTCGCAGTCGGAGCCGGTGATGAGCGGGGTGTGAACGTAAACGAAACCGCGCTCGTGGAAAAAGCTGTGAATGGCGTAGGCGACGGCGCTGCGTACCCGGAACACCGCGTTGAAGGTGTTGGTGCGGGGACGCAGATGGGCTATCGTGCGCAGATATTCGAGAGAATGACGCTTCTTCTGGAGCGGATAGTCGGGAGTCGACGCGCCCTCCAGTTCGATTTTGTCGCATTTCATCTCGAAGGGCTGCTGAGCGCCCGGGGTGAGAGCAATTTTACCGGTGCAGACGAAGGACGAGCCGACGTTCTGCTTTACCGTTTCCTGATAATTATCCAGCTTGTCGGCTTCGAGGACCACCTGAAGGCAGTTGAAGCATGAGCCGTCGTTCAAAGTGAGGAAGCCGAAGGTGTTTGAGGACCTGATGGATCTTTCCCATCCGGCTACGGTCACCGTCTTGTCCGCAAAGGATTGCGGATCGGCGAACAGTTCTTTAACCGTTGTGCGTTTCATTTTCTTTTCCTTTCGTTGCCGGCGCGACGTGCCGCGGAACCGAAATGCAATTTTTATACCGAAAATTGCAAATATTCGGAAAATACCCGCTAATTATAGCACAAACGCTCCGAATTTGCAAGTGTTATTTTTCAAAAATTCAAAATTGTCGATTATGATTTTGGCTGTCAGTGAACAGTGGGCAGTTTTTCAGGATCCGACAGCGGCGCCAAAAGAACCGCCGCATCCCTTGCCTTCCCCTCTGCGATCTGCAAAGATCGGCGCAGGAAATGAAGAGTGAGGGGAAGGTGCCCGCGAAGGCGGGCGGATGAGGTGTCACTGAAAAACTTTTTTACAGGAAAAGAAACGCTCCGCTACGCGTCGCTACACCTCATCTGTCGCCGTGCGGCGACATCTGTCTCACTGCGGCGGGCTCAGCCGGAACGGCTGACCTGGTCACTGGCGCGGCTCTGACAGCCCCCCGTTGTGTCTTCACTACCGCGCC
>CACZSP010000190.1 GCA_902783905.1 uncultured Ruminococcus sp. | reverse complement strand
TTCGTATTGAATGAATAAACGCCTATCCCGGTCAGTATCACTCCGGTCTCCCTGTAGACCTTCGTCTGAAGCCGCCTTTCCAGCTGATCGACCTCTTCCACCTTCATAGTGTCCGGAAGTTCAAGATGGACGGAAGCGTAATTCCTTCCCGGTCCGAAATTGGTTACAATAAGGTCGTACGCCCCCCTGACGGGTTCCTCTGATTCGAGGATCCCGCGAACGGCGGCGATCAGCGCCGGGTCTCCCCGCCTGCCGAGAATGTCGTTGTACGAATCCCGGAGTATCCCGATACCGGTGCGCAGAATAAACGCGGAAATGAGAAGTCCGACCCATGCCTCGAGTGATATTCCCCATACGATGCGGATCACCGCGGACAAGAGGACGGACGCCGAAATCGCCGCGTCGAAAAGAGCGTCGGTGCCCGATGCCGAGAGCGCCGATGAAAAGGTCTGCTTCCCGCGCTTTTTGAACAGAATGCCGAGAAATATCTTCACGACGACCGCTATTGCGATGACAATAAGGGCATAGTACGGGTAATCCGCCCCGGCAGGGCTGATTATCCCTTTTACCGATTCGCGCGCGGCGCCCATGCCGGCGTAAAGGATGATGACCGAAACGATCATCGCGCTGATATACTCCGCCCTTCCGTGCCCGTACGGATGTTCTTTGTCGGGATTGCGGACGGCGATCCTTGCCCCGATGATGGTCACGACGGCTGACAGCACGTCGGTCAGGTTGTTCAGGGCGTCGAGGGTGAAGGCAAGCGAACCGACGGCCAGTCCGACCGCTCCTTTTCCTGCGGCAAGGATCAGATTTGCCGCGACACCGGCTATACCCGTTCTGACTATAGTTTTTTCTCTTTTGGCGGCGGCATCGGCGCGCGAATCGCTTTTTTCTTTTTTTCTCATTTTTTTGACTTTTTAGATTTTTTTATAGTTTTTTTAACCGAACTGCGGTAAAATAAAAGCGCAATAACAAAAAAGGGGGTAACCCGCGATGAAAAAGGCAGGTTTTAATATCATAACTCTTACAGTCCTCGTGCTCCTGGTCGCCGTGACGGCGTGCGGCTGTTCCCTTTCGGGATTAGGTCATGAAGAATCCGGATCGGATTCCGCCGAGCACTTCGGCTTCGGGACCGAGACCGCCCCTCCCGCCGTCAGCGGCAGCGAGGCGGCGGTGACCGATCCCGAGACGAACAGAAAGGAAATAACGGGAGAACTCAAAGTCGAATCGACTGACGGGAAATACTCGTCGGAAGGCGCGACGCTTACTATAAGCTCCGCCGGAACCTACACGTTCAGCGGGAAGGTGGACGACGGAATGATAGTCGTTTCTGCGCCCGAGACGGATGAGGTCACGCTGGTGCTTTCCGGACTGTCGGCGTCGTGTTCGTTCAACTCGCCGCTGTTTTTCAAATCGGCGGATAAGGTTAAACTCGTTGTCGCCGAAGGAAGTTTCAACGAAATTATCGACACGCGCGCCCTTCAGACGGCGGAGGACGATACTCAGGGATCCGCAGCCGTTTACGCAGAGTGCGATCTGAGCATATCCGGCACGGGCAGTCTCGTGGTCACCGCCGGGTACAACAACGGGATTCATTCCAAGGATGATCTCAAAATAAAGGAAGCGTCGATCAAGGTTACCGCGCCGGACAACGCGCTCAAAGGAAACGACTCGCTGACGGTGGAATCCGGCAGTCTTATCCTGATCTCCACGTCCGGCGACGGAATCAGGACGTCGAATTCCGACGTCTCTGAAAAGGGAAATCAGCGCGGAACGGTGACGATAAGCGGTGGCGTTCTCGAAATCTACGCCGGATGCGACGGAATCGACGCTTCCTACGACGCGGTGATTTCGGGCGACGCGGTGATAACCATCAATACCAACAGCTATTCTCCCTATACCGACGAATCTCTCCTCGGTCAGGCGACGCAGCAGTCTCAGAATCAGCAGGGACAGTATCAGCTGACCGGAGCATGGCCGGGCAGCCGTCCCGGAGGCGGAGGAGGAGGCGGATTCTCCGGAGGTTTCCCGGGAATGGAACCCGGAGGAAGCAATATGTCGAACCGGGCGAGCGAATCGGCAAAAGGGATAAAAGCAGATAATGAAATCAAAATCACGGGCGGCGTGATCACGGCAAACTGCCGCGACGACGGGATACACGCAAACGCCGACGTGGCACTCGAGAACGGACAGAACCCGCTCGGAAACATCACGATCACCGGAGGAACGATAACCCTTTCGGTAACCGACGACGGCATCCACGCCGACGGTACTCTCCTTATCGGAGGCGGTACCGTAAAGGTCGTCAACTCCTACGAAGGACTCGAAGGACACCTGATCAATATCGAAGGCGGAGAAGTAAATGTTTTCGCGACCGACGACGGAATAAACGCCCAGTCGAGCGGCGGACGCACCTCCGACGGACTTATAACGGTATCCGGAGGGCGCGTCTTCGTTGAAGTCGAAGGAAGAGATGTCGACGGCTTCGACTCCAACGGCAGCTACCGACAGACCGGAGGTCTCGTAGTCGTCAGCAACCCGGGAGCAAACTCTCAGGGAACGTCGGCGTCTGTCGACGTGGACGGAAGCGTCAGCGTTACCGGCGGAACTATAATAGCTCTCGGGACCGTCCCCGGCGGAGGCGGAGGCGGAGGAAGGTTCGGTATCGGCGGAATGTCGTCCTCCCTCGTTCCTTCGGGAGCAGTAACCTTCAGCGGCTCTCTCGGAGCTGGCTCCCACAGCTTCTCGTACGGCGACCTGAGCGTCGATTTCACTCTTCGCTCGGCTGTAAACTCCGGCTGGATCTGGTCGGAAGGAATAACGAAAAACAATTATTCCCTGAAATAAGCGCCGTACGGTTGAATTCCGAGCCGTTTTGATGTATAATGAATACAAACATGCACTCAGGAGGTGCGGCGTGCCGGCAGAATTCGTAAACAACAGAAAAACGGTGACCGTATACACCGACGGAGCATGCCGGGGCAATCCAGGCCCCGGAGGATGGGCCGCCGTGATAGTCGCGCCTTCGGGCGATGAAAAGGTCCTCGCCGGAGGCGAAAAATCGACGACCAACAACCGTATGGAGCTTTCGGCGGCGCTTTACGCCCTGCGCTCGGCCCCCGAGGGATACGCAATAAAGATCGTCTCGGATTCGAAATATCTCGTGGACGGTATCGGCAAGGGCTGGGCTGCCGGATGGAAAAAGAACGGATGGAAAAAGAACGGCGGTAAACCCGCGCTCAATTCCGATCTGTGGGACGGGATCCTTAACCTTCTGTCCGAACGCGAAGTCTCCTTCGAATGGGTCGAGGGACACGCGGGACACGCGTACAACGAAAGGTGCGATATGATAGCGACCTCTTTTGCAGACGTCTGGAAGCAAACGCTGTAATAGGGTCACCGATATTTCCGTGTTTTATCGGGCTGTTCGACCGCCTCGCGATCGCGAGGCGGTCGAACAGCCCGTTTTCCATTTTCTTCTGTTTCTTCTCTCGTCCGGCGCAAGACGTGCACATCGACGCGCCGACAGGCGCGAAGCGTGACACCTCATCCGTCGCCGTTCGGCGACACCTTCCCCTCACCCCTCATACTGTACCGCGATCTTTACAAAACACAAAGGGGAAGGCAGGACGCAGCGGTTCTTCGGGTGCTACTGTCGGTAATATATTCTTGTCGTTATTAGTAGTTATTACTTTTTGAACCGTTCTCGCAACCCAAACGAGCGGTGCGCTGTGATTTGCCTTCCCCTTGAGCAGAAGGGGGACCGCTTGCGGGGGATGAGGTGTAGCGACGCGAAGCGGCGCGTTCATTTTTTTGCAATCGGTTTCTCAGTGTCGCCTCATCCGTCTCCGTTCGGCAACAGTCCAGTGAGCGGAATGAAAAATGAAAAATGAAAAATGAAAAGTGAAAGTTGACCGTTATAATTTTTCATTTTTAAGGCAATACCGCACAATTCGCGTGTGCAGATTGCCGAGATGATTTTTTGT
>CACZSP010000189.1 GCA_902783905.1 uncultured Ruminococcus sp. | reverse complement strand
CGCGGTACCGCCCCGGACTGCGGGCGCACCTTTTCGGGGAGCGCGCGCAGTCCGGGCGGTATCGCGTTTTCCGATCTGCCTGACCGGATTTTTTCGCGTTTTTTCTTCTCTTTCCCGCATTTGAGCAGCGGAGGACTTGACAGGGTCTCATTATTAAGATATAATTATTAATACAATTAAAAGGAGAAGTGCCGCCGCCGTGCGGTTTTGCGTTTTATGCCGATCAGAAACTGTTTACGTCGTCTTTGCGGCGCGCTTGCGATACTTGCAGCCGTGCCGTTTTTTGCCTATACTCCTCCCGCAGGCGCCCTTCCCGAAGCCGAGCCGGCAAAAAAAATATACTACAATCCGGTATGGAAAAATATCGATTACGGCGCCCGCGCGATAGACAAGGATCATTCGACCTACGCCACCTGCCGCGAGGGCGCTTCGGTGACTCTCACGTCCCAGGACGATCTCGGATTCTTTTATATCGAATTCAATCACGCTCCCGGGAAGTGGACGGCGTCTGTCGGAACTAAGACCGCGGAACACGGACAGGGCGGATTCATCCACGAATACGTCGACGTTCAGGAGACCTTCGGCGTAACCAAGACGGTGACCTTCAGCTTTCCGGCCGGAACTGAAATCACGGATATCTATTCCTGGGGAAGAGGAGGCGTCCCCGACACGGTTCAGCGCTGGGAGCCGTCGCTCGATAAAGCCGACATAATGCTTGTCCCGGCTCATTCCGACGACGATCAGCTTTATTTTGCCGGGCTTCTGCCGTATTACTGCGGCGTTCGCGGGCTTGACGTGCAGGTGGTCTTCTTTACCGAGCACCTGACCGAAAACTACCGCTGGCACGAGCGCCTCGACGCTCTCTGGACGGCGGGCGTGCGCAATTATCCGGTGGTCAGCGAGTTTCCCGACCGGCTTTCCTACGATTCCGCGACCGCTTTTTCCCAGTTTGCCGGATCGGGTTTTTCGAAGGAAACGATAACAGGATGGCTTGCCCTTCAGCTGAGAAGATTCCGTCCGCTTGTCGCCGTGACTCACGCTCTGGACGGCGAATACGGACACGGTCAGCACATGGCTGCCGCCGAGGCGCTGTCGGCAGCCGCCGATCTTGCCGCCGATCAGTCCTTCGTCACCGAAGGGTACTCCGCCTACGATCTGCCGAAGCTTTATCTTCACTCCGACACGCGCGGACAGATCCTTATCGACGTCTACGATACCCCATTCGAAGAACTGGGCGGCGAGACGCCGTTCGCCGTATCACAGAAGGGATATCTGATACACAAGTCTCAGTACTACTACGATCTGCTCGAATGGATGTTCGGAACCGCTTATCCGGTATCGAGGCCGGCTACGATAACGATAACGCGCGCGGATCAGATAAAGGATTACAACCCGCGGGTGTTCGGACTTGTCCGCCGCGGCGCCGGCGTTCCCGAGGACGTAAAAAAGAACGACATTATGGAAAATCTGCTCTCATACGCGGAGCAGGCGGCGACGACGGTTGCGACCGAACCGCCGACCGAGCCCGAGACGACGCCGGAGGAGACCTTCCCCGAGACCACGGAGGAACCCACGTCGGAAAGCGAGCCCGTGACTCCGGCCCCGACCGAGCCGAAGCAGACGCGCGAACCTCTTCCGCCGCCCGACGCGGGACTTTCCCGCAGAGGGGACGGAGTGTCGAGGATACCTCTGCTCGTCCTGCTCGCCGTCGTGGCGGGTGCCGCCGTGATAATGACGGTAATATTCGGGTTCAAAATAGTACCCCGCTGCAGAAAGCGCTGAACCGGAGGAAAAATGTCTGAGATTATCAGTTCGGAAATAACCGACGCCGAAAAAAGAGTGACCGTGATAGTCCCTTCATACCAGCCGGACGAAAAGCTCCTCCGGGTGGTGACGGGACTGGAAGCTCTGGGATTCGACGATATAATCGTGGTGAACGACGGGAGTTCGGAGGATAAAAAGGCGCTTTTCGATGAGGCGGCGTCGCACCCGGCGGTCACCCTGCTCATCCACCCGCAGAACCGCGGCAAGGGAGCCGCTCTCAGAACCGCATTCACCTGGTTTTCGGAAAACCGCCCGGACAGGGAGGGAGTCGTCACGGCCGACGGAGACGCACAGCACCTTCCGGCGGACATACTCGCCTGCGCGAAGCGGATGCTTGAGGAGAAGGACAAAGTCGTTCTCGGAGTGAGAGATTTTTCGCAGTCAAACGTGCCGAAAAGGAGCAGAAGCGGCAACAGGATAACCTCGGCCGTCTTTCTCATCCTCTGCGGACTGCGCATTTCCGACACCCAGACGGGACTGCGCGCGATACCGTCGTCGCTGATACCGACGATGCTGAAGGTCACGGGCGACAGGTACGAGTACGAGACGAATATGCTCCTGGCTTTCAAAACCTATCATATCGAATACTCCGAACAGAAGATCGAGACGGTATATATCGAGGAGAATCAGACCTCCCACTTCCGTCCCGTCAGGGATTCGATCAGGATTTATTCGCTGATCCTCAAATACGTGGCAAGCTCGGCGCTGTCGACTCTTATCGATCTGCTCGCCTTTTATCTGCTCCAGAAATTCCTGGCTCCGGTTTTCGGCGGGGTTTTCGCGGCGACAGACGCGCTCGTCTGCACGGTGATCGCCCGCGCGATATCCACCGTGACCAATTTCTTCCTTAACAAGGAGGTCGTTTTCAGATCCGACCTTCCGGTCGGAAGGACCATCGTCAGGTATTACCTTCTGGCGATACCCGTTATGATCGTTTCGGGGACTACGCTGATCCTGCTCAAGCGCTGGCTCGGCGCCGATCACCCCTTCATTCTCACGCTTCTCAAAGCAGTCGTCGACACAATACTGTATTTTCTCAATTTCAGGATCCAGCGGGAATGGGTTTTCGCCGCAAAAAAAGAAAAAAGGAACTGAACGAATATGCCTAAGGAAAGTAAAAGAAGAAGTCCCGACTCTCGCGGCAGGATAAAGCGCATCCTGTTGAGAACGGTGATTTCGCTGGTTCTCATCATCGTAATCATTCTGCTGCTCGTTTGGACGCTGATATTCACCGTCGCCCACGGGCCGAGCCCCGCCATGCGCGACTATCTCGTCGGGATGGCGATGCAGGCGAGCGCCACGAAGTTCGTTCCCTATCTCGTTCTGTCGTCCTCCGAGGTCGACGCCATTATGGCGGACGCCGCAAAAAGCGATGCCGCCGTCTACTCGCCGACCGAGTTCAGTTCCAGATTCATAAAAAAGATCGTGACCGACAAGGACGGCAACAAATACGAAATAACCGTCCTTCAGGGAGAGAACGGAACGGCAATCGTTTCCGGAGGAGACGAGACCGGTCCGGTCGAATACGACGAATGGGAATACGCCATCGACGGAATACAGTTCATCACCCTCGACCGTCCGAGCTTCAAGGCGTATATGCTTATCATACGCGATCCGTCGAGAGTCTACGTCGGAACGTCCAGCGACTACAAAAACGGACTTCCCGGCAAGCGGTTCTATGAAATGGCCGAGCAGGAGGGATGCGTCGCGCTGATAAACGGCGGAGAATTTCAGGATATCGGCGGACAGGGCGACGGAGCGCATCCCGAGGGACTGACCTTTTCGAAGGGTCAGTGCGTCTGGAACGACGGATACACCTGGAAGACTTTCATTGGATTCAACAGCGAAAACAAACTGATAGTTACCGAGGATCTGACCCGCGACGCGGCGATCGCCTCGGGAGTGCGCGACGGAGTCTGCTTCCGTCCGATGACCTGGTCGTCTTCCGGCAAGCTCATCTACACCGACGCCTCCGGCAACGTTCACGTGTCGACCTTCGGGACCTCGTCTCCGGCTCAGCGCTGCGCCATCGGACAGCGCGCCGACGGGGCCGTCCTGATGATCGTGACCGACGGACGGAGCGCCGCGAGCATGGGCGCCAGCTACAACGATATGACGCAGCTGATGTACGAGTACGGAGCCGTTTCGGCCGGAATACTCGACGGAGGATCCTCCGCGATGCTCTTCCTGAGGGATTATTTCAATACTTACCCGGGATACGATTACGAAAAGCTTGACAAATATCAGCAGATGGGACTGGTGAACAAATACGTGGCGGCGACGATTCCGAGACGTATTCCGACCTATTTCTGCGTCGCGCCGTCGGGAGGTAACTGACCGTGGGCAGAAAGAGACCTTCCGGGATCACCCGGTTCACGGCCGTCTGGCTGATAATAATCGTATGCATCGCCATTATCTGGGCGGCGGCAATGGCGTTCGTAACGGTTGCCCTCGAGGAATACGAGGACGTTCAGATGAAATACGCCGCCGAAGACGTCTTCAACAATCTCTTTATGAGAAGCGAACCGTCGGCGCTGATAAAATACGCCGATATCGACGAATCGGGGCTCGAGGAGGACGTGTCGGCGGCGGAATACCTGTCGACGATACTGGGCGCCGGCAATCTTTCCTACAAGGAGGTCATTTCCGCCGATTCATCGGTGAAAATGTACGCCGTAAGCGCCGGGGACGTCACCTTTGCCTCCTTCACCCTGGGAGACGGGGAGGAGCAGACCGAGATTCTGCATCTGAAATACCCTGAGCTGAAGAAGGTCGACGTCACCCTCAAGCCGCTTTACGGCGCCGTGATCTTTGCTCCCGTCTGCGCCGAGGTCCGGGTGAACGGACGCCTTCTCGACCGTTCCTACGTGGAAGGCGGAGAGATGGTGTTCGATCCCGAGCCCTATTATCCCGACGACGACGACAGCTTCCGGACCTTCGTCAACTACACGGTGACCGGGCTTTTCGCGGAGCCGGAGGTCACCGCCTCGATGCCGGGAGGCGGAGAGCTGAAGCTGGAGCGCGATCCGGACACCGGAGTATACAGCGCTCAGAAGGATTATATCGACCGGCTTGCAGCGCAGTATAACGAACTTGTTCTGAAAAACGACCGTCTGCGCCGCCTTGCCGATCTGCGCCGGGAGATGATCGAAGCCGAGCGCATCCGCGCCGAGGAAGAGGAGCGTCAGAGGATCTCCGACAGCATCCGCGCGGTCTACGGCGATTTTGTCCGCGACATGGCGCGCCAGTACAACACGTTCATCTACGAGATGACCTGGAAGACCGGACTGAAAAACAACACCCTCGTATACTTCAAGCCGGGCACGTCGATCTACAACTATATTGCCAACGACTACTACAACTGGGGTGACTTCTACCTTTCGACGATCGGTTTCACGGATGAGGTTTCTTCAGAATACTCCTGGGTAGACGACGCGCACACCAAATTCGTCTGCCGCGCCCAGGCGACGGTTAATATGACCGGAACCGTCGAAGGAGTCTATACCGAAGACACCGAGTATTTTGACGACACCGTGTACGTTGACGTTTCCGGAGGGAAACCGCTCGTTTACGCGCTGTCCGCCTACGCGGAAGAGCATCAATGACGAAAGACAGAGACAAATGATCGATTTTATTTATACCGTTGATTACGCCGTTCTGAATTTCATTCAGAATTATATCGCAAATCCGGTCCTGGACGTTATAATGAGTCTTTACACTCATCTGGGCGACCACGGACTGTTCATGATCGCCGTCGCCTGCGTTCTTATGATCTTCAAAAAGACCAGGAAGATCGGCATCACGATGGGAGTCGCCCTGTTTATCGGGACGCTTACCACCAACGTCGTCATCAAGCCCCTGGTGGGAAGGATACGCCCGTACGACAATTCGGCGTGGAATCCGCTGTTGTCTGCCGCCGATCTGCTGATAGAAGCCCCCGACGACCCGTCGTTCCCCTCGGGACACACGACGGCAGCCTTCGAGACCGCCGTCGCCCTTCTGTTCTATAAAAAGAAATGGGGGATCGGCGCGTTGTGCGCCGCGGCCGTGCTCGCTTTTTCGCGGCTTTACGTATACGTTCACTATCTTTCCGACGTCCTCGCCGGCGCCCTGATCGGCACCTGCGCGGCGATAGCGGCCTTCTTTATCGTAAAAGCCGTCTGGGGATGGGCGTCGTCGCGCTTTCCGGTGCTTTTCCCGCCGGACGGCGGTTCGCTGACCGAAAAGGAAGACAAAGAATGAAATTCGTCGTACAGCGGGTCAACCGGGCGAGCGTTTCCGTCGACGGAAGGATCTGCTCGGAGATCGGAAAGGGATTTCTCGTGCTCTGCGGCATCCGCCGGGGAGACGGTGAAGCGACCGCTTCCGCAATGGTGAAAAAGCTTTGCGGACTGCGCATTTTCGACGATGAAAACGGAAAGACCAATCTGTCTCTTGCCGACGTCGGCGGGAAACTGCTGATCGTTTCCCAGTTCACGCTCTGCGCCGACTGCTCTCACGGCAACCGTCCGTCGTTTATCGGAGCGGCGCCTCCCGACGAGGCGAAGGCGCTCTACGCGTTTATCCTTGCGGAAGCGGAAAAGTACGTTCCCGGTGTGGGCGCCGGTATTTTCGGCGCCGATATGAAGGTGGAACTTGAAAACGACGGGCCCTTTACGATAGTGCTTGACTCCGACGAAATAATCTCCCGACGCGTCTGAGGAGGGAAAAACCCAGTGAAAAACTATATCATCACCGCAAATTCCAGATTCCACCGCGTTTTTACCGACAGG
>CACZSP010000188.1 GCA_902783905.1 uncultured Ruminococcus sp. | reverse complement strand
GCGTTTTGCCGTCATCCAGCCGGCGACGGGAGAGTCGATCCCTCCCGACAGAAGAAGGAGCGCCCGGCCGCCGGTCCCGACGGGGATTCCCCCGGCGGCGCGGTCCTGACCGGCGCTGACGTAGGCCGCGTCCTCGCGGATCTCGCACTTGACGACGACGTCGGGAGAATGTACGTCCACCCGCAGGTTCGGGAAGGCTTCGAGAAGAGATGCTCCCAGTCCGGCGCTTATCTCGGCGCTGCGCATCGGGAAGGATTTGTCGGCGCGCTTCGTTTCTACTTTGAAGGTCGAAGCCTTCGAGAGGCGTTCTCCGAGCGCTTCCGCCGCCGTGCGGCAGACGTCCGCAAAATCCTTTTTCGCCTCGTACGCCCGTGCGATCGCGGCGATGCCGAAGGTGCGGGAGGCAATGCCGTACGCCTCCTCCGTCGCAGTCGGAGACGCCGATTCGTCGTCGGCGGGTTCGATATATATAACGCTCTGCCCGCGGTGTACCCTGAAGTTTCCGGCTTTTGACAGCCGGTATTTCAGTTCTTTGACGAGCGTCGATTCGAAGCTCGCGCGGTTGGCTCCCTTTAAGACCAGCTCTCCGTATTTGCAGAGAAGGACTTCACGCATCTGCGCCGTCTCCTTCCGGAGATTCTTCGCTTTCGGCGCCATCTGATTCTTCGGGGACGAGCAGCGCCGCCGCGTCGTCGAGAAGCTCGGTCGGAACGTAAAAGTCGTATCCGAAGGTGTTGTAGCCGAGTATCACTCTCGCCCAGCTTTCCCGGTCGCCCTCGCGGAGAACGTATGGGATCTGCGCCGAGCGCAGGATGCTTTCTATAACGGCGGTCTCCGAGTTGCCGTACGCCGTGACCAGCTTTGAATAGGTTATCTCCCCCTCGGAAAGGGTGGGGATATCCTCGCTTGCCACCTCTCCGATCTGCTCGGGAGAGGATCTTTTTTCACTGTTTTCGTCTTTTTCGTTTTCAGGACTGTAAACGTTGCTTCTTCTGAAAAGCGGCATGACGGTCCCTCCTCAGTTCGAATAGTAGTTCGGGAAAAGCTTCTCCCAGACCTTCATGCATCCGATCGTGTCGGCGATGGAGGTGTGGGCGACGCCGTCCCAGTCGATGCCGAAGCACGCCATGGCGTCGGTAAGACTCGCGTGAACGACGTCGGGACGGTGCTCCTGGGTGTAACGGACGAACTCGGAAGCGCAGTCGCGCACCTTCGCCTTGAGCTCAAGCCGTTCTTTTTCGGTCGGATAGATCGACTTTATGTGACTGTAGTCGGTCGATACTCCGTAGGCGATTATGTTGTCGGCGCCGGCGAATATCCGCTTGATCTCGTCGGATATCTCGTCGAGAGTGCGCTCTCCCGCCACCATGTCGGGAGTTATTCCGTGTATCTTTTCGGTCCGCTTCCATTTTTTTGTATGCGTCGGACGGACGAGAGTGTCCATTATCTTCTCGCCGAAAGCGTTGTAAATACTGACCGACAGTATCTCGTCGTGATCGTAAAAACCGGTCAGCTCGAGATCGAAGAAAAGCACCCGCGCACGGTCCATTCCGTAGTACGCGTTGCGGTGTGCGTCTCCCTCGGCGCATCTTTTCAGCCGGTCCTCTTCGTAGCAGTCACGGCAGAGCTTGCGGCGGTATCTGACGTTTTTGCCGCATTTTACGCAGAGAAGCGGCATGCGGACCGTCGTCTGTTTGTCGTAAAAGTACAGGACGGATCTGTCGCCGTGGCGGCGCGTGAAGGCGACCGGCTCCTCGAAGAGCTCCAGCTTCATCGCATCGATCTTTTCCTTCGGGTAGTAGCCGAGACTCTGCGCGCGGCGCACCGTCATCCGGTCGATGACCGTCCCGCTGGGAAGAGTCAGCGTTTCCGCCGTTTTTTTGCCTTCGGTGTACCAGAGCTCGGGGTCGGCGTCGGTCACCGTTTCGGGGTCGAACCAGATCTTTACGCTTCCGTCGTTGAGAAGGGAATAGGCGACGGGAAGTCCCGTCGGCACGAGATGGAGCATGCGCAGCGTCGCGCGGTCCAGATAGTTTTTCGACTGCGCCTCGCGGGAGTTGATCTGCACGACGCTGGCTCCCGAGCGCAATTTTACGGTGTCTTTCAAAAGGTCCTCCGGTAAAGTTCCCGCCGGCGTCTGTCCGCGGGAACCGTTAATTTCAGAATCAGAAAATGGAATTTGCCGCTACCTGGCTTATCTTGTGCTTTTCGCGGACTTCGTCGCGGCATTCGATGCGGTCTTTGACGACGCTCTGACGTTTTTCGATATAATCGAGGAAAAGCGGAGTGATGATGTAATCCTTCAGCGAAACGTATCCTCCCGAAGAGGAATCGTAGAAGGAGAAGAAATCGCTGTTTTCGGCCTTGTCGTAGGCGCCCTCGTCAAGCTCCAGTTTCTGGATGACGTGAAGGGTGTTTTCCAGCTCGACGAGACGGATCTCCCCCGCCTTCATTTCGCAGAGGGTGTCGAAAAGCTTTTCGGTGCCGTCGCCGGCGCGGTATACCTGTTCCTCGGAAAGGTATATCCCGTTTTTATACGCGGCGGACGCGGTGTTTTCGTTGTAGGTTGCGGCGACCTCGTCGAAGTCGGCACCCGCGGTCAGTCTGGCAAGGGCGTCGGATGCCCGTTCGCGTGCCGCCGTCGTCTCGGCGGCGGACATGTCGCGGTAGGCGACCTTTCCCTCGCTGTCGGTCAGATACTCGCCGCTGTCGCCCTTCTCCGGGCATTTGTTAATGAAGATGCAGATCTGGCGCATCCTCTGATAGTTGTCGCGGTAGTATTTTTCGACCGTTTCGGCGGTGATCTCCTCGGGGCCTCCGGCTCCGAAAATCGTCTTCTGAAGCTTGTATACCAGCTTTTCGGTGTTGTAGCAGCGGCGCAGGGTCGCGATATTCAACCCGTATCCGGCGAGGATGGCGTTGAACTCGGTCTTGCTTCCCTCGGCAAGCTCGGATTTGAGACTGTCTATCGTTTCCTCGGTCTTTTTCTCCTCCTCCTCGCTGAGGGAGATACCGAGCTCGTTGCACAGGTCGAGCGCCGTCAGGTAGGTCAGGGCGTTCTGATAGATGAACTCGGTGAATACGTCGTCGTAGGTCTTGCCGGATTCGGGATCGGTGAGCTCCCAGAAGGCGTCGACCGACGAGACCCCGTATGCCTGCTTGAGGGACGAGGAATATCCGTATATGAACTGCGCTTTGTATCTGGACAGCCAGAAGACGAACATGTTTTCGGTTATTTCGGCTTTTCCCAGCTTAAGTATTACGTCTCCCGTCTGACCGCAGGCGGCGAGAGCGAAAACAGACGAAAGGATCAGCACCGCGAGAACAGCGGATACCGGTCTTGCGTATCTTTTTTTCATAGGTTTCTCCATGGTTTTTCGAAAGAATAAACTTAATCATATTATTATACTATATAAAGGCGGATTTGTCTACAATTATTTGGCGGGTTTTCTTATAATTGTCGGCTATGAGATCGGTAAAAACATAGACTGCGAACTGTCGATGAGCGCCCTTGGCAACGCAATAGCGCTCCGAGGAAGGCACAAAGGGTTGATCTTTCAAAGTGACAGAGGAAGT
>CACZSP010000187.1 GCA_902783905.1 uncultured Ruminococcus sp. | reverse complement strand
GAGCTGACGTCCACGCTCACGTTGTCGATATCGCCTAACGTCAGTTCGGCTATTTTTTTTCTTTCTGCGAGAGTGAACAGACTGGTTTTTTCCCTGTTGTTCATAATTACGACTACGATCTCGTCGAACAGTCGTGATGCGCGCAGGATCATGTCCCGGTGGCCGGTGGTCATAGGATCGAAACTGCCAGGAATTACGGCTCTTTTCAAAGTCACTGCTCCTCCGGAACGTCGGTACGGCGAAGAACGGAAACCGCCGCCGCGCCGTATCTGTTCTGTTTTTCGATTTTAAAATAATTCTTAAGATCCTCGGATCCGCGGAAAACGTCGTCTTCATCGGAGGTTTCACAGATAACGGTGCCGTGCAAAGATAACAGATCCCTTTCCGCGATTTCACGCAGGGTTCCGGGAACAAGCATCGCCCTGTACGGAGGATCAATAAATATTATATCATAACGCCTTCCGGAAAGTCGGGAAAATGCGGCGGGGAGCGAAGACGTGATCAGTTCCAGTCTGTCGTCAAGCCGGCATTTTGCGGCGTTTTTCCGGATACAGGCGGCTGCCGCGGCGGAAGAATCGACTGCAGTAGCGGATTCGGCACCTCTTGAGAGGGCTTCGAGAGCCATTTGTCCGGAACCGGAGAACAAATCAAGCACGCGCCGGCCCTCAATCGAAAACTGAATAATAGAAAAGACAGCTTCCTTTGTCCTGTCGGAAGTCGGCCGGGTACTGTCCCCCGGAGGCGATACAAGAACGGTTCCTTTGGCCGAACCTGTAATTATTCTCATTCTTTTTCCACCGGATGAAAGTATTCCCGGATTCTGACAGCGTCCGCTCGACTGATTCCCCTGACAAGCGAGAGTTCGGTTTCGTCAGCGTTTCTGACGGCGCTTATACCGCCGAATGCCGACAGCAGCAGGGCGGCTTTCTTTTTCCCTATGCCGTGTATTTTTTCAAGGGAAGACTTTTTTATCGTTCGGCGCTTCGCGCCGGCCATGCTTTTCACGGTAAACCGGTGTATTTCTTCCTGAATCCTGTATATGAAGGAAAACAGATCCCTGTCGCGGGAAATATCGACCTCTCCGTCGGAAGTAAGAAGCGTACGCGTCCGGTGATTGTCATCCTTGACCATTCCGGCGACGGGAATCTCGAGTCCAGCTCCTGAAACGGCGCGTTCGGCCGCTTCAAGCTGCGTCTTTCCGCCGTCGACCAGAATGAGATCGGGCAATTCGCAGAAGGAATCGGAAGATTCCCGGTCGTTCGCAGGCATCGCCTCGTTAAGACGAACAAGCCTGCGATCCAGCGCCTCTTTCATCGAGGCCGGATCATTTTGCTCCGTAATACTCTTCATCCTGAAAAGACGGTAGTCCCGCTTGCTCGGGACCCCGTTTTTAATCACGATCATGCCGGCGGTAATCTGTTCGTTTCCCCAGTTGGATACGTCATAAGCCTCTATCCTTCCCGGAACCACCTCAAGATTCAGTGCACTGGCGAGCTTAATTAGAACAGCCTCTCCCTCCGAGCG
Source organism: uncultured Ruminococcus sp. (assembly GCA_902783905.1). Classification (GTDB taxonomy): domain Bacteria; phylum Bacillota; class Clostridia; order Oscillospirales; family CAG-272; genus CAG-390. The sequence continues at coordinate 10,707 of CACZSP010000187.1, read as the reverse complement.
GTTTCTGACAGTCTTTTCGGTGAACTGTTTTGCGTTTTCTTCCGCCATACGGCACAGTTCCCTGTTTCTTCCGATTTTCGGTACCGACACTCGGACGCGTGAACAGGAAAAGCCGCAGAGATATCTTTCGAGAATCTCCGCGTCGCCTTCGGAATAACCCGAGCCGAGAAGGATGCCGGGAGGCACCTCGCTTGCGTCGCGGTAAAATTCACATATCAGGTTGACGGATTCCTCTTTGATATCGCCCGAGCCACCGATCGGAAAATCCATTTTTCCGATCATTCTGCCCTCGCGAATCCTGATGACCGAAAGAGTTGAAGCGGCTTCCGACAAGTAAATTGCGAAAACGTCGATAAATACGTCGGGATCGGTAACCGCCTTCTGACCCTCGGAAAGTTTCCGAAGAGCAGCAAGAGTGTCGCGGCAGACTGCCGCCTCCTCGTACTGCTCTTTTTCGGCGTAATCCGTCATCTTTCTTTCAAGTTCCGCCCTGACGGTTGCGGTCTTACCGCGGAGAACCGCTTCAACAGAGGCAATCCTTTCGGAGTAAGCCGTTTTATCGATTCTTCCGGTGCATACGCCGACGCACCTGCCCATCTGGTAATAGATGCAGGGGCGCACTTTTCCCGTATCGCGCGGGAATTCGTATTTACAGGAAGGAAGAGCGAAGATCCGGTTTATCAGTGATATAATCGAAAAAACCGACGAGGTTCCGGAATAGGGTCCGAAATACCCGGCTCCGTCTTTTTTCCTGTCCCTTGTCATCGAAAGTCGAGGAAAATCTCCGGCTGACAGTCTGATATAAGGATATGATTTTGCGTCCTTGAGCCGGATATTGTATCTTGGCGAATACTTTTTAATCAGATTGTTTTCGAGAGCCAGAGCTTCGATCTCGGTATCGCAGACGATACATTCGAATCTGCGAACGGACGAGACCATTTTTGAGGTTTTAACGGTCTTTTCGCCACCGTTGAAATACTGAGAAACTCTGTCGCGCAGTTTTTTGGACTTGCCAACGTAAACTACGCGATCCGATTCTCCGTACATTAAGTAAACCCCCGGCTTCATCGGGAGTTCCGAGGCCTCCTTTAGAAGCTTCAGTCTGAGTCCGTCTGACATTTTTTCAATAAATCAGGTAAATAAGGACGGGCGGGAGTGCCCGTTTCCGCCAGTCCGCAGAAAATGCCAGTCTCCCGCAATAACCTTTTTGACAGGAACAAAAAACCGGAAAAACCGCTCCCGGCTTTAAAAAACACTTTTTATTCGCCAGAAAGTCCGGATTTAATAAGGTTTTCAAGTCCGTCCAGAGCTCTTTCCTCGTCTTCGCCGTCCGCGACGAGAGTAACCGACATTCCTTCGGCAATACCTACCGACAGAACGCCGAGGAGGCTCTTGGCGTTGACTTTTCTGTCTCCCTTGACAACCCATATAGAGCTTTTATATGTGTTGGCCTTCTGGATGAAAAACGTTGCCGGTCTCGCATGGAGGCCGCCCTGGTTCACGATGGTTACGTCACGCTGAATCATTTAACGATCACACTCCGTATAAAACTAATATCTTTTGTTTTTTTTTAAATCAATGAAAAATCGATTCAAGGGGAAATAAAAACCGCGCCTGGCCTGGACGAAGCGTTTATCCGGCTTCCTTTATCGAAATCACGGTTCCCTCGATTGAGGCGTATTTCGTACTGAAAACAGTTTTGTCTCCGGGTGTGACCCGTGATCCCGATGACGTTACGTATCTTCCGTCCTTCCAAGCGAGACGGACGCTGACTGTCAGAGTGATCCTGACCGGGCCTCCTTCGGGATAAGCGACGAGGATTCGTTCGCCGTTGTCCGCGGTCGCCTCGAATACTGCCGGCGCAGACTCGACGGAGACAACGGTTCCGAGCGGTTTCACGTCCGAGAATACAACGGAATCCCCTGTTGAAACGGAAGATACCGTTTCCGCCGAAATAGCGCCGGATTCGATAACAACGTTGAAATTCTGTCCCGAGAAAAACACCCTGTCGGCAAGTCCGAGACGCAAAACGGCAAAAACGATGAGAGCGATCACCGATATTATTACTGCTACGTCAAGTGCTCCGATCCTTCTTTTTGAGTCATCGCGCCGGATTTCGCCGGATTCTTCGTTATACTGTGTATTCATCATCAGTTTCCCTCCGCCGCAGTAATCGACACGCACTCGGCATGCGAGGAATAACCCGGAAACACAAGATCGTAGCCGGATCCTGCCGAAAGCTTAATCCCGGATACCGTGCAACCGGTATCGCTCACGACCGCGTCGGACGACACCGTGACGGTTATCCGAACCGAACCCGGAACCGTTTTTTTCACCGCTGTACCGTTTTCGGCAATATAATCGTAAGCCTGTTCCGTTTTGACCGATTCGACGGTCCCCGCCGTCTCGCCTTTGACGAACAGAACTCCGTCACCTTCCGAAATTGCCGTGGAAAATCTCTCGTCCGCCCGTTCGATTACAAATACCGCCCGGATAACGCTTGCTTTGCCTCCGCTGTTCCCGAAAACCGGAAAATACGAAAAGACGGCGGCCGCGGCTACCGCAAGCAGCGAAATAATAATCAAAAGATCGAGAAGATTGAACCGCCTTTTTCCGCCCCATCTGACGGAGGTGCTAATTTCCGCATTTGAAGAAGTGATCATACTTTTAACCTCTGGAAAGATATATGCATTACCGCTCGATCACTCAAAACAGTTCAACCGAGGAAATTCTCTTCCTGTAATCGCAGATACAGGCGGAAAGAGAAATTCCGGCGATGCACCAGAACAGAAACATTACCCGGTAATTATAGAATACGTTGTCGAATACTCCGCACAACGCAACGGCTGTCAAACTGGCAAAGGCTGCTGCGTTGATTCTTTTAAGCCGGAGATCGGTCTCATTTCCGCAGTTAAAGGCAATAAACCTGCGAAGAAGCATAATCAGAAGAACGACGAACAGAATCAGAGACAGAATACCCGTGGAAATCAATAATTGAAGATAAATACTGTGAGAATGGGGAGCGGATTCGGTACCCGGAAGAGCGGATGCAAGATAAGCGGCGGCAAACGCAAGGTCACCGGAACCGGAACCGGTCAAAAAGACCGACAATGCCGTTTTGACCGAACCCGTCCAGACCCTGACGCGGTAAAGGTTTGCGCTGTCGGAAAGCGAAAAGAAATGGAGAAGGCGGCTTCCGACCGAACCCGGGAAAACAAGACCGGCAATTCCCGCGGCGGACGCGTATACCGGAACAAGCATAAGTGACCGCGCCGATACCGAAACAGTGAAAACTATTGTTGAAACAGCCGTTCCGAGCCATCCGTTCCTGGAAAAAGTAAGAGTCTGACAGATCAGATTCAATACTGCGGCCGCAATCGGAGCAAACCTGCCGTATTTATCGCTTCCCTTTCCGGAAATATAATACAAAATGAACGGAAAAGAGGCGGCGAGATAAACCGACAGCATATTCGGGTTTTCAAAAACCGAAACGCATCTGTTAGTTATTTCGGGGAAAAGCGAACTGTCGATCCATCCCTCCGGAGCAAGGCCGAGTATAAATCCGACAATACCGACTACCGAAACCGCCGATGACGAAAAAGCGACGGCTCCCGCTGCGCTCTCAAGACGCCCGGGATCCCTGAGCAGATTAACCGCCAGGGGAAAGCCGAGCATCATAACGCAAACGATAAGCGCAGATTCAAGCGAAAAGGAAGCCGGAGAAACGGCTCCGAGAAGCTGTGAGAGAAAGAACAGCGCAAACACCGCACACTCGGTTGATCCGATAAAAGAACGTCTGCCGCGGATGAGCTTTATAAAATACCCCGCAAATACCGCAAGAACGAGCAGCCCGAGTTTGAGCGACGGACGCGGCAGCAATCCCATAAAGGGCGCAACTGCAATCAGCAGAGAAAAACCGGATTCCGGGAAGGAACAGAGATACGCGATAATTACCGCGAATGCGATTGAAAGCGGAATATAAGACGGAGGAATATAAAACGTGAGCAGACCGGCGGCAAAACCGGCGACAAGAAGCAGAACGGGACTGTACGGTTGAACGTCGGAGCCGGACGGTTGCCTGCGCTCGGAAGAAAAACCGGTAAGGATGCCCGAATCTATCATATCCCCGAGAGTTTTGTCCGAAAAAAGGAGCGGGACCGAAAAAACCGCGGAGACAAGAGGAGTTATCAGCCCGTCGGGATCAACGCTTATTCCGAAGTTCGCTTTGATAAGGTAAACGAAGAGACAAACCGAAGAGAAAGTCAGAAAAAATGCGGAATAAGCCTTGGATTTTATCTTCAGCATTCTTTTCCAGAAGCCGTCGATCATTCCCACTATCAACGAAGTCTCAAACAGCCGTGCGACTCGCGCTTTGAGCACAACCGCTTTTTTTCTGAACGGATTATATGAAGACCAGGTCGGCTCCGATTCCTTTTCGCGGTATGCAAAAAGACCGTTTGCGGCTTCCGCACGGAAAAACTTCCCCAGGGAGTCGCATCTTTTCATAATCATCCCGATAAAGCCGGAAGGCGTTTTTTTCGTATTGCTCATGTCTTTTGCTTTCGCCTTCCCCCTTTATTAACAGACTTCTGTTCCTGCGGATGGTTTTCGACGTATCTGTCATACAGATCCGGTCTTCTTTCGCGCGTATCGTCCAGAGAACGCATCCGGCGCCAATCGTCAATCTGCGCGTGATTTCCCGAAAGAAGAACGTCGGGAACTGTAACACCCATAAAATCGTACGGACGGGTGTACTGCGGATATTCGAGCAGACCGTCCGAATGGCTTTCCCGAATGAAGCATTCGTCGTCGGAAAGAACTCCCGGAATCGTTCTGGCAACAGCGTCAACCAGCAGACAGGCCGGCAGTTCACCGCCGGTGAGCACGTAATCGCCAACCGAAATTTCCTCGTCGGCAGCGGCATCGACGGCGCGCTGATCTATCCCCTCGTAATGCCCGCATATTATAATAAGCCGATTGTATTCCGAGGAATACCTGAAAACGTCCTCCTGCGTGAGAAGCCTTCCGCGCGGAGAGGTGCAGATAACCCTCACGGGAGTGATTTCCGACATTTTTCTGACGTCGGTACAGCAGTCGTAAACCGGGGGAGCGGCCATAAGCATTCCCTTGCCTCCGCCGTAAGGAGTGTCGTCCACTCTGCGGTTTTTATCGGTACTCCAGTCGCGGATATTGTGACAGTAAATCTCGAAAAGACGGCTGTTTCTAGCTCTCCCTATTATGCTTTCGGATAAAACGTTATCGACGTATCCGGGGAAAAGAGTCAGGATATCGAACCTCATCAGTCGAACATTCCCCCGATCGGTCTTACGGCGATTCCTTTTTCAAGATCTACCGAAACGATGAATTCGGGCACGGCGGGGATCATCCTTTCTCCCGAGTCGGTAGACACCGTATAGATATCGGAAGCTCCGGCGTTGAAAACCTCGGAAACGGTTCCGTATCTGACGCCGGTGTCCGCGTCGTAGACGTCGAGCCCTATCAGATCGGCGATGAAAAAACTTCCCTCTTCAAGCGGGATATCGCTTCTGTCCGCGAAAACGGTTTTGCCTTTGAGCGACTCGGCCTTTTCGATCGAGTCGATACCCGCTATCTCCGCAATGACGAATCGTTTGAATACCGAAGCCGACTTTACCTTCATCGGAAGATAACCGCCTTTTCCGTCACACGTCCAGAGCGTCCCGACCGAGGCGAGAATTTCCGGCGAATCGCACCAGGATTCCAGCTTGATCTTCCCGGCGATCCCGTGAGTGTTTAAGACTTTACCGCACTCCAGAAGATGCGAATCCGACCCCTTTGCAGACATTTCTTTCTCTCTTTTCAAATTTTCTCAAATAATAGTATATCACAAAAGCGTCTCCTTTTCAAGAATATCGCGTTTTTTTTGATATTTTTATTTAATTAATACTTGATTGTTTTCTGCCGTTAGTGTATAATATACTAAATAAACGTAACCGGAGGGCAAAATATGCCGAATTTCTTACTGACCGCTCCTTCGACGGGCGGATTCGCGGGCTTTTTCCAGCAATACGGAATGCTGCTGATTATTCTCATCATGCTTCCCATTCTTTACTTCGTTATGATCAGACCTCAGAGAAAGCAGGAAAAGCAGACGCAGGAAATGCGGAACAACCTCAAGGTCGGGGATGAGATCATCACGATAGGCGGCATCGTCGGAATAGTTATTTCGACAAACGGAAAAGACGCGATAACGATTGTTTCGTCGAGAGACAAAACAAGAATCCAGATTCTCCGCAGCGCGGTCTCGAAGGTTCAGGTCCCGGCCGAAGGCCAGGACGAAGCAAAGCCTCAGCAAACCAAGTAAAGCGCCGTCCGGCATCAATCATACAATCAGCTATCTTTTCATCGATTATTTACGGAGGTTTCCTCAAGATATGAAAAAAAGAATTGCCGCCTTCCTGATTGCGGCCGTATGTATTCTCGGAACTGTAGCTTCATGTCACGACAGGAAGATCGACGGTGAAGTGATCAAAGGCGCAGAAATCAATATCTATCTCTGCGAACAGCTTTACGAACTGGATCCCGCCCTCTGTCTCAACAACGATTCGGCTCTCCAGATCTGCGGACTTCTGTACGACACCCTGTTCAAACTTGACTCCAAGGGAAAGATCACCGGATCGATCGCCGAAAAGTACGAGATCAAGAAGGACGTCAAGAACGACGAATACACGATGCAGATAACCCTTCGCAAGGACAACAAGTGGTCCGACGGGGTCAACAACGTATCCGCGGACGACGTTGTCTTCGCCTGGAAGAGAATTCTCGACCCGTCCTTCAACAGCGAAGCGGCATGTCTTCTTTACGACATCAAGAACGCCAGAACCGCCAAGGAAGGCGACTGCTCCATCGACGACGTCGGAATCTACGCCGACTCGAGGATACTTACGATAGTCTTCAACGGTGACGTGGATTACGACAGATTCCTTCTTAATCTGACTTCTGTCGCCCTCGCTCCACTGCGCGAAGACATAATCGTCAAAAACGCCGACTGGTCCAAAAAGCCGGCGACGACGGCAAGTTCCGGCGCCTTTATGATCCGCCGTGTTAACTACGGTTTCGACACCGACAACTACGTGAACCGGTCTTTCGCACAGCTCATACTCGAGCGCAATCCCTATTACAGACGGGCAAAGGACGCGAAATACGTCGACACCTCTGTCGATCCGTTCAGACTGATAATCAACTACAATTTATCTAAGGAAGAACTGCTGAAGAACTATCTGGAAGGAACCGGAAAGGACAAAGTGTTCTATATCGGAGACATTCCGCTTTCCGTAAGATCAGAGTACGCTTCATCGGCCGAGATCACAGATCTTATGAGCACGTTCTCCTTCTATCTTAACGAAAACGCCGATATTTCCGCCAAAGACGGGACTAAGGAAAAACTGTTCGCGAACAAGAACGTGCGTCTTGCGCTGTCTGCCGCGATCGACAGACAGGCGATAGCCGATTCGGTCGTATTTGCGAAAGCGGCCACCGCCATCGTTCCGTACGGCGTATTTGAGGACAACAGTCCCAAATCGCTCTTCAGAGAGGTGGGAGGGCAGATCATCCCGTCATCCGCCGATATGTCCGCCGCCCGCGATTATCTTTCCAAAGCCGGAATCAACGCATCCGATTACAGCTTCACAATCTCGGTCAAAGCTTACGACGAGGTTCATTCGCTTATCGCCAACGCCGCCGCGACAGCATGGAAAGAGCTCGGCTTCAACGTGACCGTCGCCGAAGTGGCTCCGGAAATCAACGACGAGAAGTTCTCAGGCGAAGACGTTAAGGATATCTTCGACGATATATTCGATGAAAAATTCTACGCCGGAAAATTTGAAGTAGCCGGAATTGACCTGATTGCCGGTACTCCCGACGCGATCTCCGTACTTGCACCCTTTGCAACTCCCTTTTCCGGGCAGGGACAGGAGGACATCGCTCTTTCCGACATTTCGAACATGCCTCACAAAACCGGATACGTGAACGAATCATACAACGAACTGATGGAAAAAGTCTTCGTCGCAGAAAACGGAACCGAAAGAGCGGAACTCCTCCACCAGGCGGAAAAGATGCTTCTCGAAGATATGCCGGTTATCCCCGTTATATTCAATCAGAACGCCACTCTCATCTCTTCCGATCTTCGCGGCGTCGAGATGACCTATTACGGTTATCATCTGTTCACAAACGTCTCTCAGAAGAATTACATTAATTATATCGAAACCGAAGAGATTACCAAGGAAGAATAATATTCGGGATTTCTCCTCTTACTCACGTAATTTTTAAAAAATATAAGGAAGGAAAAAAATGAAAAAATCTATCCTAAGCATTTTCGCCGCGGTCCTGGCCATGCTGATGCTTGCTTCGGTCCTCACCGCCTGCGGAAATCCCTCCGGAGATACAGACGGTTCCACACAGGCTATCGCGGATTCCACTCCCGAAGCCGGTGAGAACGTCAGCACGGACGCCCAAGATACCGGCGTTGTCAGTAATCTTCCCAAGGACCTGAAGTATAACGAAGAAATCAACGTCCTTGTCTGGGATGACGTCGAGCACGAAGAGTTCGAATCCGAAGGAACGAACGGCGAACTTGTCAACGACTCTATCTGGAAGAGAAACGACACGATCGAAAACAGATTCGGTCTTACCATCAACTGGTACAGAGAAAAAGGAAACTCCGACAACAAGTCCCAGTGGCACAGCAAAGTCGGAAACGCCATCTCCGCCGGAGATCATTCGTACGACATTCTTGCCTGCTATTCCCTTTCCATCGCGATGGATGCCGCCGCCGGTTACTGCGCGAACCTGAAAAACGAGGATTTCAAATACCTTGAACTCGACAAGCCCTGGTGGTCCAAGCTCCTGACCGAACAGGCTACCATGTACGGCAAGCTGTTCTTCGCATCGGGAGACATTTCGAGAAATGCTCTTGAAATGATGTACGTCTGCTTCGTCAACAAGTACGTTCTCAACGAGTACAAGCTTGAGAATCCTCAGAACTACGTTGAAACCAATGAATGGACATTCGATAAATTCATCGAAATGTGCCAGGGAGTATATCAGGGCTCCGGAACCAAGGACGAAGCCACCGATACCTTCGGTTACATGAGTCAGGGTATCCATTTCGACCCGTGGCTTTACGCTTCGGGATCCAAGATCTGCGAAGTTGATCAGGACGGCAAACTTATCGAGTCACCCACCTTCTTCAGCGAGACCGTTATCAACACTATCGAAAAGTTCCAGGGACTCCTTCAGGGAGAATTCGGAATGGTCGGATCCAGCGCAGGAAAGCATCAGACGGCCTTCAAAGAGAACCGTCTGCTCTTCTGCACCGAAAGAGCGCGTACTTCACACAAGACCTTCGCTCAGAATCCCGAATGCACGTTCTACGTAGTTCCCACGCCGAAGTATTCTGTCGACCAGGAAGAATACTACACCTGCATGGGCAACCCGTTCACGCTTTACACGGCTATCGTAGACGTTCAGGACAAGGAAAAAGCCTCCCTGTTCCTTGAAGCAATGGCATACTACGGATACGAGTTTGTTACTCCCGCCGTCTTCGAGATTTCTCTCAAGACCAGATACGTTGACGATCCGGTATCCGGACAAATGTACGATATCATCAGAGAGAGCCTGACTTACGATCTCGGCAGAATATTCTCCGCCGACCTGATCGGACAGGGCGATTTCAAGACCGCGATTGCCGGCACTGTCAACAACTGGGCTTCCAAACAGAAGGGTACTTCCCTGACGCTGAAAAAGAAGCTTGACACTCTCAACAACAAGATTGCCTCTTACGAAGACTGATATTCGTTAACGGTCAGCATTATCAGGTAAATCTTTAATATCGGGCTGCTTCGGATCATTCGATTTGAGGCAGCCCGCATTTTTTTATAGACAGTTTTATAATATTGTGATATAATATTTAAATAATTATATTTGATTTCAGCGGAGTTCGTTATGGAAGAAACAAACATCCAGAGCAATTTTATTCACGATATTATCGACGCGGACCTTGCAGTCGATCCCGGAATCAAAGTTCACACGCGCTTTCCTCCCGAGCCGAACGGTTATCTTCACATCGGTTCGGCAAAGGCCATACGCATCAATACTCAGGTCGCGAGGAAATACGGTGGACTTTTCAATCTTAGATACGACGACACAAATCCCGCCAAAGAAGACGACGAATACGTAAAATCCATTTACGACGATCTTCTCTGGCTCGGGTGCGAGCCGGACGGCGGAGTATTCTACGGATCCGACTATTTCGATAAATGCTATGAATTTGCCGTCAAACTGATAAAAGACGGTAAAGCGTACGTCTGCGATCTTACGGCGGATGAAATGAAGGAATACCGCGGGACTCTGACCGTACCCGGAAAAGAATCTCCTTACCGAAACAGGACCGTGGAAGAAAACCTCGATCTTTTTGAACGTATGAAGAACGGAGAATTTCCTGACGGAAGTCACACGCTGCGCGCGAAGATAGATATGTCGAGTCCGAACATGAACATGCGCGATCCCGCTATCTACCGCATCGTTCACACTCCTCACCACCGCCAGGGAAACAAGTGGTGCATATATCCTCTTTACGACTACGCTCATCCGATCCAGGACGCTCTCGAAGGGATTACTTATTCTCTTTGCTCACTTGAATTCGAAAACCACCGTCCTCTTTACGAGTGG
>CACZSP010000186.1 GCA_902783905.1 uncultured Ruminococcus sp. | reverse complement strand
CGGGGCTCGGAATGATCCCGCCGGAACCGTTGCGCAGTCCTCTTTATAAAGGATACAAATACCCGCACGACTATCCCGGTCATTACGTGCGTCAGCAGTATCTTCCCGACGATTTAAAGGACAGAGTTTATTACAAATACGGCGAAAACAGGACTGAGCAGGCGGCTGCCGCCTACGCGTCTTCGATCGGATCGCTGAAGAAGGGCGCGAATTCAAAAAATGATACGTAAAACTCGGATCGCCGTCATAGGCGCGGGACACGCCGGGATAGAAGCGGCGCTTGCCGCCGCGAGGATGGGGATCGACACCGTACTTTTCACCATATCTCTCGACTGCGTCGCAAACATGCCCTGCAACCCCTCGATTGGAGGGACGGCCAAAGGGCATATAGTCTTTGAAATTGACGCTCTCGGAGGCGAAATGGGTCGCGCCGCCGATAAGGTGACCCTTCAGTCCCGAACTCTCAATCTCGGTAAAGGCGCGGCGGTCCATTCCAAAAGGATCCAGGCCGACAGACGCCGTTATCAGGAGATAATGAAGCGCACGCTTGAAACGACGCCTCATCTGCACCCGTTGCAGGCGGAGATCGTCGCGGTCAGAACGGCGACCGATCCCGCGACCGGGAAAAAGCGCGTGTGCGGAGTGCAGACCGCTCTCGGCGAGGTCTGGGAATGCGAGTGCGTGATTATCTGCACGGGGACCTTTCTTGACAGCCGGATCTTTGCCGGAGACCGCAGTTATCCGTCCGGACCAGACGGGTTTATCCCCGCGTCGGCTCTTTCTTCGTCGCTTGCGGCAGAGGGAGTCTCGCTCAGAAGATTCAAAACCGGCACCCCTCCCCGTATACTCCGTTCTTCCATCGATTTTTCGGAACTTGAAGAACAGCCGGGGGAGGAGGAGGTCACTCCGTATTCTTTTTATACCCCGGACGGCTATCTTGACGGCATTTCGCAGATCGCCTGCCACATACTTTATACGAATGCGGAAACTCACCGTATAATAAAGGAGAACATCACCCGTTCGGCGATGTATTCCGGTATGATTCACGGCGTGGGGCCCAGGTACTGTCCTTCGATCGAAGACAAGATCGTCCGCTTTGCAGACAAGGATCGCCACCAGCTGTTTCTTGAACCGCTGGGTGAAAACACCGAGGAGATGTATCTGCAGGGCTTCTCCACCTCCCTTCCCCCCGACGTTCAGGACGCCATGCTGCGAACTCTTCCGGGAATGAAAAACGCCGTCATCACCCGCTACGCATACGCCATCGAATACGACTGCACCGATCCCACCGGACTGTACGCCACACTTGAACACAAAACGATTTCCGGGCTGTACGGCGCCGGACAGTTCAACGGCACGTCAGGCTACGAGGAGGCGGCGGGACAGGGCCTTGTTGCGGGTATAAACGCCGCGCTGAAGGTCCGCGGAGAGGAACAGATCATCCTTCGACGCAGCGACGGGTATATCGGAACTCTTATCGACGATCTCGTTACGAAAGGCACCGAAGAGCCCTATCGGATGATGACGGCAAGATCCGAGTATCGGCTGATTCTCCGCCAGGACAACGCGGACAGACGTCTGACACCGATCGGAAGACGAGCGGGGCTTATTGACGGCGAAAGATGGCGCCGGTTCGAAGAAAAGCAGGAACAGATAGAAAAAGAAAAGAAAAGGCTCGAAGAAACCGTCCCGGAAGCCGACAAACTCCGCTCCTTCCTGTCCGAACACGGTATGCCCGAGAGAGGAGGGCTGTCGCTTGCCGATCTTTTGCGCCGACCGCAGCTTGACTACCGGGATATAGAACCGCTCGACGCCGGGCGCCCTTCCCTGCCCCGCGGGGTCGTAGCGACGGCGGTCAGCGATATAAAATACGAAGGATATATAAAAAGACAGACCGCGGACGTCAGGAGAAAGGAACGGCTTGAGGATCTGAGACTGCCTCCCGGCATCGATTACTCCGAGATAAAGGGACTTCGGATCGAAGCATCACAGAAACTGTCCGCGATAAGACCGATGACGCTCGGACAGGCGTCGAGGATCAGCGGCGTAAGTCCGGCGGACGTTTCGGTGCTTTTGATCAGACTCGGACTGAAATAATAAGGAAACTTAATTATGCTGTCAGAATTACCCGAATTCATAAAAAGCAGTGCTTTCTTAAACTTTAAAACAGAGATAAGCGACGAAATCGCTGAAAATCTTGCCGATCTGGTACGCTTTCTGCTTTCGGAAAACAAAAAATACAATCTGACCGGAATAAAAGACGAGAATGACGCTGCTTTCCTGAACGTCGTGGATTCTCTTGCGTTGGCTGATATTATCGGGCCGAGTGCGTCGGTCGCAGACGTCGGATCGGGCGCCGGGTTCCCCGCGCTTCCGCTTGCCCTGACCAGACCTGATATAAATGTGTGCGCCCTCGACTCGACTGCCAAGAAAACGGCTTTTATCGAATCAGCCGGAAGATTAATGAAGCTTTCGAACATCCGCACGAAATGCGGACGCGCCGAACTACTGAGCGCGTGCGGTTCGGACATGTTCGGCGCTTTTGATTACGTCACCGCCCGGGCGGTTGCGTCGGCTTCGGTCTTATGCGAGATTTCAACCGGCTTTCTGAAAGTCGGCGGCAAAATGCTTTTAATGAAAGGCCCTGACGTTGACGACGAACTTTTGGGCGCCGATGCTTGCGTTTTGCCCCTGGGGCTTGAGTTGTCAGGCGTTCGTTTTTACACGATTCGTAACGGAACGTCGCTTTTCAAACGTTCGGTTGCTGTTTTCACAAAGATCAAAACTGCAAAGCCCGATTATCCGCGCAGATATTCGCTAATCAAATCAAAACCGCTTTTCGGCAGATAAGTCTATTTGTTTCACGTGAAACGTTTCTTCTGAAGTTAAGGCAATACCGCACAATTCGACGGCGAAATCCGTCCCGGATTTCGCGTCGCGTCATTGACGGCTCTTTTTGCGCCTGT
>CACZSP010000185.1 GCA_902783905.1 uncultured Ruminococcus sp. | reverse complement strand
GAAAAACTGCCTGTTTTCCTGCGATTTCTCAGTCAAAACAGGCACAAAAATCTCTCGCCAATACACGCACGCGAATTGTGCGGTATTACCTTAAAGCGGCTTTATCTGAGAAAAATCTGAAACAGTAAAGAGCGTACAGTCAAAATGTCTCAGTCACAGCAATCGAATAATTCCGCACAAGCCGACGTTCCAGCCGAGGACTCCAGGTTTTCCACCCTCGTCCGGATGCTTGAAAGCGCGGGCGGTACTTACGACATCGAAAAGATCAGGTCGGCATACGAATATGCCCGCAAAATGCACGCGGGACAGTTCAGGGAAAGCGGCGAGCCGTATATTTTCCATCCGCTCGCCGTCGCCGAAATCGTTGCCGATCTTCGCCTCGACACCGAGTCGATATGTGCCGCCCTTCTTCACGACACGGTGGAGGACTGCGCGGACAAAACCAATCTCGTGGAGATCGAAAAGAAATTCGGTCCCACTGTTTCGATGCTTGTCGACGGACTGACAAAGATCGTACCTCTTTCGGTGGACGACAAGGAAGAGGCTCATATCGAAAACCTGCGCAAGATGCTGCTCGCAATGTCGAAGGACATCAGGGTAATCTTTATCAAGCTTTGCGACAGGCTTCACAATATGCGCACGCTGGGCGCCAAATCGGAAGACAAACAGCGGATAATAGCTCTCGAGACGATGCAGGTCTACGCTCCGATCGCTCACCGGCTCGGTATGCAGCGCGTCAAGCAGGAACTCGAAAATCTCGGCCTGTACTATCTGGATCCTATCGGATACGGCGAAGTCAGCAGGTATATAGAGGCAAAATACGGCAACCATAAGGAATTTATCGAAAACATCCGCTCGGTAGTCGACAAAAAACTCAGGGAAAACAAGATCGATTTTACTCTCGAAGGACGCATCAAAACGGTTTACAGCATATACCGCAAGATGTATACGCAAAACAAGAGCTTCGACGAGATATACGATTTTTACGCCCTTCGCATAATCGTCGGTACAGAGCTCGAATGCTACACGACTCTCGGGCTGATACACGAGATGTTCAACTCGATGCCCGGAAGGTTCAAGGATTATATTTCGACGCCAAAGCCGAACATGTACCGCTCGCTCCACACGACGGTCATCGGGAGAGACGGCATCCCATTCGAAGTACAGATACGCACGCGGGAGATGCACGAAATCGCCGAATACGGTATCGCGGCTCACTGGAAATACAAGTCCGGAGGAAAATCCGGTCCTGACGCCGACAAGAAGCTCGAATGGATAGCCCGTCTTATCGAAACCGAAGACGCGACTCGTGACCCCGATGAATTCATGGCGGCGATCAAGACCGACGCCTTCCATGACGAGACATACGTGTTTACTCCGAAAGGAGACGTCATAGCTCTTCCTTACGGCGCTACCGTCATTGATTTCGCCTACACCATCCATTCGGCAATCGGAAACAAGATGGTCGGCGCAAAGATCAACGGAATGATCGTTCCCATCGACAGAGTGCCGAAAAACGGAGAGATCGTTGAAATAATTACCTCATCGGCCTCCAAGGGACCCAGCCGCGACTGGCTTAATATCGTCAGGACGAGCGAGGCACGTACCAAGATCCGCGCATGGTTCAAAAAAGAAAAACGCGCCGACAATATCGCCGTCGGGCGCGGAATGGTCGAACAGCAGTTCAAAGGATACGGGATTTCGTATACCGAAGCTCAGTTTACGCAGATCTGCGAGAACGTCGCCACGCGCAACGGATTTATCGGTGCCGACGATATGTTCAACACGCTCGGTTACGGCGGTATTCCTTTTTCAAGACTTTCCGTTAAGCTCAAGGACGAATTCGACCGGACGGTTAAGACCGAAGAAGTACAGTCCGAGTCCGAGTTCAGACAGATAAGATCGCCTGCGAAAGTTAAGACCGACAGCGGAGTCATCGTCGACGGAGAGTCGGGATGTTCCGTGAAATTCGCCAAGTGCTGCAGCCCGCTGCCGGGTGATCCTATCATCGGTTTCATTACGCAGGGGTACGGGATATCGATTCACAAGACCGACTGTCCGAACGCTATCAAGTCGATGAGCGATCCTGAAAAGGCCGACCGCTGGGTAAAAGCAGAATGGGAGATGCCCGCGGGTCTCCGCTCGAACGACGTTTACGAATCGGTAATTCGCATTATTGCCGAAAATTCAATGTCTCTTATGTCCGACCTTACGGGAATCCTTTTCGATATGCGGGTTTCAGTCCTTAATTTCAATTCGCAGAACCGTCCGGACGGAACGGTGGTTATGAGCATCAAGGTCGCCTGTAAAAACACGGATCATTTTTATTCGATAGTCTCCCGCCTGCGTTCTCTGCGCAACGTCGTTTCTGTTAACAGAGGTTTCCAATGATTTTGAAGATTGACGGGGATATCAACAGATATTACGTCCAGACTCTCAGTATGATTTTTTTCCCCGGATCCTCCTTCCCGGAGGATGAAAAACCGGGGCCCGGCATTCCGGAGCTGTCGGTTCGTCTGACAAAACTCCCGTCCGGTTACGAAGCGACGGCTGTCGCATTTCTTGACGGAAAGACTGCCGAACGCACCGAAAAAATGGATGCGGATCCTTCGAGAACCGATGAAAGGATTCGCAAGCTCTGCGTCGGACACGCCGTTATAGCCGCTCTCGGAGAGCTGATGGAATACAGGCCATCCTGGGGTATACTGACGGGCGTCAGACCGTCCAAGGTCGCTACCGAGATGCTCAACGCGGGCACCAGCAAGACCAGGGCAAAACGCATTCTGACACAGGATTATCTCGTCTTCCCCAAAAAAGCGGCACTCAGCATCGACGTCGCGCTTAACGAGCGAAGCATAATGTCGGGCGTAACGGGTAAAGAATGCAGCGTTTACGTTTCCATTCCGTTCTGTCCGTCGCGCTGTTCATACTGTTCTTTCGTTTCATACACGTCAAAGCGCTTTCTTTCGCTGATTCCGGAATACGTAGACAGACTTATTATCGATCTTACGCGGGTTTTTGCCCTTGCCGGTGAGTTCGGACTGCGGATAAGGACGGTCTATTTCGGAGGAGGAACGCCTACCATCCTCGAGCCCGCGCTGATGAAGCGTCTGCTCGAGACGGTCGAGCGCGGACTCGGAGGCCAAATCCCCGAGGAATACACCTTCGAATCTGGCAGACCGGATACCATTGACAACGAAAAACTGACGTTGCTTCGCTCTTTCGGTGTCAACCGGATAAGCGTTAATCCGCAGACGCTATGCCCGGAAGTGCTTTCCGGAATAGGAAGGCACCATACCGTTGAGGATTTCTACAGAGCGTATTCTCTGGCAAAGGAAGCCGGTTTCGATACTGTAAACACCGATCTTATTGCCGGCCTGCCGGGAGACGATTTCAGAAAGTTTTCCGCTTCGGTCGACGGAATACTGGCTCTGCGTCCCGAAAACGTGACGGTTCACACCTTCTGCGTAAAACGTTCATCCGAGCTTAATATGCAGGAGAACGTCTATTCGATGCGGGGAGGAGACGCTGGGAAGTGCGTGGACTATTCGCAGATCAAACTTCAGCAGGCGGGGTATATCCCTTACTATATGTACCGCCAGAAGAACACCGTCGGAAATTTTGAAAACGTCGGCTTCGCGCTTCCGGGACACGAAGGAAAGTACAACATCTTTATGATGGAGGAGCTTCACTCCATACTTGCCGTAGGCGCCGGAGCGGTTTCAAAATTCGTAAGACTTCCGCGTTCGGCCGGCGAAAAGGCGGTTATAAAGAGAGTGTTCAACTCGAAATATCCTTACGAATATCTGCGCGCCGGAAGCTGCGACGATCTGATTTCAAAGATGCGCGGATATTACGTCGACTATCCGGCGGCGGATCAGGAGGAACCGAAGGATGAGACTTGACAAGTATCTTAAGGTGTCGAGAATAATAAAAAGGCGCACCGTTGCCAACGACGCCTGCGACGGGGAGCACGTCAGCGTGAACGGAAAGGTCGCCAGAGCGTCCTACGAGGTAAAACCCGGTGACGAAATTTGCGTTTCGTTCGGATCGAGAAAGCTAACCGTCAGGGTTCTGTCGGTTGCCGAGACTGTGACGAAAGAGGGCGCTTCGTCTTTGTACGAGATCGTCTCTCAGTCGTGACCGGTGGACGGATATGGCTGCAGCGGAATTCAGAGGATGGCTCGGAAAGGCGTCGTTCTTCATTAAACTCGCGGTGCTTCTGATAGTTGTCATACTGATAATAATGAGCGCGAAACTGATAATGGACTACTCAGAACTCAGAAAAAGGTCCGAACAGTTGCGCGAACAGATCAGGCAAGAGGAAGAAAAGATCGAAGAACTAAAGTATTACATCGCTTCGCCGATTGATGAAAGGTACGTGAGAAAATTCGCCGGAGAGCTCCTTGGGCTCGTTCCGTCCGACGAAAAAATCTACGTAACCGAGCCGTAAGCCGGTATTTTACCGTGTTCGACTAAAATACAAGGGTTGTTAAAAAACTCGCTTTGCGAGTTTGACAACAACCCGTCGAGTAATTTCTCGTCGCGAGGCCGCGACGTTTTTGCGCGATTTTTCGCCGGAAATCGGACTGAAAAGCGGCAAAAACCGAAATTCTCGCGCAAATTCGGCGGATTCCCGTCCGCCGAATTTGCGGGGCTGTTTAAAAGCAGACTTTTTAAACAGCCCCCAAAAACCGCCT
>CACZSP010000184.1 GCA_902783905.1 uncultured Ruminococcus sp. | reverse complement strand
TCCGGGAGCGGCGATAATAGCGTCATAAGACTGATTTATCAGCGCGTTTATCGCATCCTCAAGAAATACGCCCTTTCCGTACATCTTTTCGATAATTGAACGCGGAGCTTTTCCGGGTCTGAAGCCCGGAATCCTGAATTTGGAGGCATTCTTTTTGAAAGCCTTTGCTTTTTCGGCTTCGACCGATTCCGCGTCGAAGGAAAACTCGACCGTGGCAAGATTCTTTTCATTGATCTCGCATTTTCTGACTGTCATTTGGATTGATCCTTTCAGTGTGTTTATCTGTTTTATTTTTCAATCAAAAGAGGAGTAAAATTGAGTCTGTCGGCGCTGATCATTTTAAAGCTTATGCCTTCGAACTCAAAATCGGCCCCGGGACCGTAAAACCCGTGTATATGGCCGAAATAGCAGCGTACGATCCCCGCTTCGTGCATCAGATCGATGATACCGCGGCATACGAATCCGTTCCAGACCGGAGGGAAGTGAATGAAAAGGACGGTCTGCCCTCCGCTGTCACGAGGAACGGATGAAAGTGACAGTTTAAGCCGGGATTCCTCTCGACGCGATATCTTTTCCCAGTCGACTTCTCCGACGGTTTTCTGATTTGAAGGATCGGGGAACCATCCCCGAGCTCCGACAACGTTAATACCGTCGAAAGAATACGAATTGTTGTAAAGAATATGAATACTGTTGAAGCCGTGACTCCGGAAGAAGGCGTTCATGCTTCTGGCGGTCGTCCACCAGAAATCGTGATTTCCCTTGCCGACGTATTTTTCGCCGGGCAGAGAGTCGATAAAGGCGAAGTCCTCCGCCGTTTCTTCAAGCTTCATTGCCCAGGAAACGTCTCCGGGAATTATGACCCTGTCGTTTTCTCCCACGGCGGCTCGCCAGTTCTTTTCGAGTTTTGCAGCGGCACCCTTCCAGCGGTTTTCAAATACGGACATCGATTTGTCCTCACCGGCTCCGCCGGGAAGATGAAGATCGGCTATTGCGAATACCGACATCAGATTCCCGCTCCGGCGAACCCGGCGACGGCGGAAGCCATCTCCGATGGGGAAATTACGTCAGGGAATCTGATTTCCCGCCTGTCGATATCAGTCAGCGGTCCGGGTATAGGTGTACCCGTCGCGTCGGCAAGCGCGGAAAGCGCGGCGTATCCCTCCGGAGCGTCAAGCGCGGTTACCGCGCTATATACGCTCGCGGCGAATTTGTACGGACTAGCCGTGGAAAGAGTAACGCATTTTCTTTCGGCTTTTGATTCGCTTAAATACCTGTCGGCGCAGGAGAGTGCGACGGCAGTGTGAGTATCCGAAAGATAACCGTAACCGCGGTAATACCTTCCTATCGTTTCGCTTACTTCGGTTTCCGAAGCCCAGAGACCGGTGAACGACTCTCTTATGCGAATCATTATGTCCACGGGGACTGTGTAACGGCCTTTTGCCGCAAGCTCGCTCATAAAGAACGCCGAAGCGTCGCTGCCCGCCTCGAGGCAGAGAAGTCTTTCAAGATTGCTTGAAATCAGGATGTCCATAGAAGGGGAGGTCGTCGTAATGAATTTTCTGTTTTTGTCATATACGCCGGTTTCAAAGAAGTCGGTCAGTACTTTGTTCGAATTTGACGCGCATACGAATCTGCCGACCGGAAGCCCCATTTTCGAAGCGATAAATCCGGCAAGGATATTACCGAAGTTTCCCGTGGGAACGCAGAAGTCGATCACGTCTCCGGCCATTATTTCACCCGAAGCAATCAGATCGCAGTAGGCGGAGAAATAATAAACTATCTGAGGAACAAGTCTGCCCCAGTTTATCGAATTGGCGCTTGAAAGAATATATCCCGAATCGGAAAGGGAAGTAGCGAACGACCCGTCACGGAAAATCGCTTTTACGCCGTTCTGAGCGTCGTCAAAATTGCCGGATATCCCCTTAACGCAGACGTTTTTACCGGTTTGAGTGATCATCTGCAGCTTCTGAACCCGGCTGACGCCTTCGGCGGGATAGAATACGAGGATCTTAATCCTGTCAACGTCTTTGTAACCTTCCAGAGCGGCTTTCCCGGTATCTCCGGAGGTCGCGACCAGTATAAGTGAATCCTTCGTCTCGCCCGTCTTGCCGAGAGCAAGAGACAGCAGTCTCGGCATAAGCTGAAGCGCCATATCCTTGAAAGCGCAGGTCGGTCCGTGCCAGAGTTCAAGACAGTACCTGCAGTTGTTAATCTTTTTCAGCGGCGCGGCTCCGTCCGGGAAGGATGAGACCGAATAAGCGCTGCGGCAGCACTCCTCAAGTTCCTCTCTCGAATAGTCGTCGAGGAAAAGAGAAAGAATTTCGACAGCTCTTCCGACGTAATCTGCTTTTGATATTTTATTTATAAAATCGAGTCCTACTGAAGGTATGCGCTCGGGCAGATATAGCCCGCCGTCGGGGGCAAGCCCCTGCTTGATTGCGGCAGCCGACGTTACGCCGCGTTCCTTTCTCGGGTCTCTTGTGCTGAAATACAACATAATAACTTCAATACCTTTTTCTGGTTCCCCTGAATGCTCCGGGGATGTGGTTTATTCTTTCAGGATTGCCGGATTCAACTTTTCCGCTTTCGTCCTTTTTGAAGTAGACCTCAATCACGTCGAATCTCGGAAATCTTCTTTTTGAATATGTCTTAAGGAACTCTCTCGCCGCGGCGACGGTGTTGTTCTGCTTTTCAATGGTGACAGAAGAAATTGCCCCGCCGAATCTTGACGCTCGTTTGTCGGCGGAAGTTCGCGTTTTCACCTCGCAGAAAACTACCCAGCGGCTGTCGGAACAAACAATATCCAGTTCGTGCTTTCCGTATACAAGATTCCTGCCTTCTATCGTGAATCCCTTCGATTCAAGATATCGGCACGCGGCTTCCTCTCCCGCCTTTCCGAGGGTGCCTATCTGCCGGTCCGCAAGTTTTCTCATTCTTTATCCAGAAAACGTATGAACTGTTTTCTGTGTATGGGAGAAGGTCCCAGGATACGAAGCGCCTCTATATGATCCTTTGTACCGTACCCCTTGTTTTTCGCAATACCGTACCCCGGAAAATCCCTGTCGAGCGCTTCGCACATGCGGTCTCTCGTAACTTTTGCAACGACCGACGCGGCGGCGATCGACGGCACAAGAGCGTCGCCGCCGATCACGCATTTTCCGGGAATATCGAATCCGCGGAAAACGTTTCCGTCGACCAGCAGAAAATCCGGCCGGACGGGAAGGGAAGAGACGGCTCGACGCATAGCAAGAAGCGTCGCTTCAAGAATATTGAGTCTGTCTATCTCTTCAACCGACGCTTCTCCGACGGAGCAGATCGCCTTCTCGAGAATAGGATCAAACAGCGCTTCTCTTTTTTTCGCCGTCAGTTTCTTCGAGTCGTTCAGCCCTTCGAAAACAATTCCAGAAGGAATGATGCATGCCGCTGCTACAACAGGTCCGCAGAGCGGTCCGCGTCCCGCCTCGTCGATTCCGCAGATAATGGAGCCGTTTTCGGAAGTTAATGATTTTTCGTATTCTAAATCAAGCATCTGTTAAGTCTGTCCAGTGTGATCCTGCCGATCTTTCCGGATCTGAATTCATCGATAAGCATCCTCGATGCGCGCTCGTAATCGATCTCATTGCCGCGGGTTATCATACCCCGCGACCTGGCTATCAGTTCGAACAATTCAACTGCGTCAGCTTCACGTTGCTGTTGGGGGATCTTGTATCTTGCGGCAAGAAGTGAATAATAACGCGATTTCAGGCGGTCAATAAGCACGATTGAAAGAGACTCGATGTCGAGAATATCATCCTTCACGGAACCTGTCAGGGCCAGATTCTCAGCGCAGATTTTGTTATCGAATTTTGGCCACAGAACGCCTGGCATATCAAGAAGATCAAAACCGTAATCGGTTTTTACCCACTGGCGATCTCTGGTAACTCCGGGACGGTTTTCTGCCTTTGCCTTGTTTGATCCGGCAAGTTTATTGATAAGCGTGGATTTTCCCACGTTCGGAATTCCGACCACCATAGCGCGTATTCGGACGGAAAAACCCTTTTGGCGGTTTCTTTCGATCTTTTCGGCGCAAGCGGAAGCAACAGACCGACCGACGGTTGATACGCCTTTGCCGGATGAAGAATCAACTCCAATGCAGACGGCGCCTTTTTTCTTTTCGGCTTCGATCCAGAGCGGCAGTTCGTCTGGGTCGCAAAGATCGGATTTGTTAAGAACGACTATACGCGGCTTTGATGAGCAAAGCCGTTCGATCTCAGGGTTTTTCGAACTGAGCGGAATTCTGGCGTCGCGAAGCTCGATAACGGCGTCAACGTCGGGAAGCGATTCTGTAATCATCCTCCTTGTCTTCGCCATGTGGCCCGGAAACCACTGGATATTGTAAATGTTTTCTTCGCCCATATTCAGGAAACGGCTCCGAAGCGGCTGAGGGGTGTGACTCTGAGAATAACCTTTCCCAGAATTTCACGTCCGTCAACGAATCCTACCTCGTACCTGCTGTCGGTAGAATGGTTTCGGTTGTCGCCCATAACGAAGTAACATCCGGCCGGCACCTGTTTTGGATAGTCGGATTCGTTGATCCTTTTGAACTCGTTGGGGTTTGAATAGTTTGCATAAGGTTCTTCTATAACCTGCGGATTCTCCATATTTGCGTCGTAAACGGTTACAACAAGTCTGCCGTCCCCGTTCCTTATGTCAACGTATTCATTTTCGGTGGCAATAACCCTTTTTACAAGAGGTTCCCTGAACATAGGACTGACGTCATGGAATATAACGATATCGCCTCGGGAGGGTTTCCCGAGAATATTCGTAACGACAAGCTTTTCGCCGTCGTAAAGCGTCGTTTCCATAGAACGTCCGTCAACTTCGCACAGTCTTAAAAATAACGTGAAAATAATAAAAACAACGGCAATGACCCATACGACGGTTTCGGCAATATCGAAAATATCCTTAGCCGGACAAGTCTTTTCCGATTTTGATTTATCTGCCATCTCGACCCCGCAAATATTGAAAAATTAATCAATATATTATATCATAAAAGCCATATCAGTGCAAGAAAAATGTAAAAAAAGGATTGAAATATACAGTAAAATATGATATTATAAAATAAACCGGACGGAGGGATGAGAATTGGTAAACGATCGAAACAAAATAAACGATAAAAGCAGAAACAATAAGCCGAAAAAAGCGGCGGCCATCATTCTTTGCGCGGCGATATTGATCACGGTTGCATACTTCGCAACGAAAAAAATCAGTGAAGCGGTTGGAAATAAAAAGACAAAGACGGGCAGGGAAGACAAAACCGAAAAAATCATATTCTCACCTGTCATAGCAAACGAAGATATAACGAAAGACCGAGAATATATGGGATACGACC
>CACZSP010000183.1 GCA_902783905.1 uncultured Ruminococcus sp. | reverse complement strand
TCGCGAGACCGCGACGTTTTTGCACGTTTTTCAGCAGAAATCTAACTGAAAAGCTGCAAAAACCGAAATTCTCGCGCAAATTCGGCGGAATCCCGTCCGCCGAATTTACGGGGCTGTTAAAAAGTCAGACTTTTTAAACAGCCCCTGTATTTATTTCAGTCTCAGACTGACGTCCTCCGTCTTGCCGTCTCTTATAATTGTGATATTCAGTACGTCGCCCTGTTTATGTCCGAGAAGGATCTCCCGGATCTGTTCGACTTCCTTGATAGGTTTACCGTCAACGACCGTGATCAGATCGTACTGACGCAGCACGCCGTAAGCGGACGCGTCTTTCCCCGATATCGAAATAACAAGCACACCGTCCGCGGGAGGATCGTAAAACTTGCCCTGCGCGACCTCGATCTGAAGTCCTTTGGTAACGGCTGTTCCGGTGATACCGAGTGAAACGCCTTTTTGTGCAACCGGACTGTTTCCGGAATAACTGCCGGTCGCTATCACTTCGGTGATTATTTCCATGGCACCTTTTGAAGGAATTGCAAAATAGATCCCGACGTATTGCGAAGAAGCGAGCTTCATGGAATTGATCCCGACGACCTTTCCGTAAACGTCGATCAGAGGACCTCCGGAGTTCCCGGGATTTATCGTTGCCGTCATCTGAATTACCGTCATGGTTTTTTCGAGAAGGCCGTTGTCGGAATAAAACTTGAGATTGCGGTTAATCGCCGAAACTATCCCTTCGGTAACGGTTCCCGAATATTCAAGCCCGGCGGGGTTGCCTATGGCGACGACCTGATCTCCGGGAACAAGACTGTCCGAATCGCCTATTTCGACGGGAACGAGATCAAGGCCCGCGGGATCGATTTTTACTACCGCAACGTCGGATATCTCATCTCCGCCGACAATTGTCGCGTCGACCTTCCTGCCGTCCGACAGTACTACCTTTACCGAACGGGCCCCGTTGATCACGTGGTAATTCGTTGCAACGTGTCCGTTTTTGTCGATAATGAAACCGCTTCCCACGGCGTTTCCGGATTGACCCGACACCGAAATGCCGACGGTAGAAGGGGTGACCTTTGCGGCTATCTCCTGAAGAGTCAGCACTCCGCTTTCTTTATCGTATTCCCTGACGTATATCGTTTTCTCAATGACCTCGGGCTTTGATGCCCTCAGATTCGAATTCACCAGCAGAAATATCAGAATTCCGAAAGAAACCAGGAAAAGAACGGTCACGATCAGAGAATAGATCAGTCCCGCTTTCGCTTTATTCTTTTTCTCGGCCACGGTTTCCTTTTTAAGCTGATCCGAAAAAGTCCAGATATATTCCGGAGCGTCCGGAGACAGCTCGGGTATGCTTTCGAACGTTTCGGAAGAATCCGCGTCTTTTTCTTCTGCGGCGGCGTTTTCCACTGATGCCCCGTCGGAATTATTCAACGTTTCCTCCGGGCTGTTTGTTCCGATATTGTCATCCATTTTTACGATTCACACTTTCCGTTATTCTGAAGTCGGTTTATACGTCTCGCCGTGTTTCAGGCCGAGAACGAACCGGCAGTATTCGTTTTCCACGCTGTCGAGCGTCAGAGTCGCGTCGATCGAGTCGGCAATCTTTTTTGAAATGTAAAGTCCGAGTCCGTAGCCGTTCCGGTCGAGGCCGCGGGAAACGTCCGCTTTGTAAAACCGGTCGAAAACGTACGGTTTGTCTTTGTCGGCTATTCCCTGCCCCTCGTTGAAAACCGAGAGGTAGATACGTTCACCGTCCTCGGAAAGATCGATCTTCAGCGCACCGCCGACACGGGAGAATTTTACGGCGTTATCCATCAGATTGTATACTATCTGATACACGGCGTCCTTGTCGGCAAACACGGCCATCCTGTCACGTGCCGAACCGAAACCGACCTCCAGCTTTTTATCGTTGATCTCTCTTTCCAGCGAAAAAAGCACGTTTGCGGCAAGGTCCCGCAAATCGAACACCGCGGGAAGAAAAACTCTGTCCCCCGCCTGGATCCGTGAGATATCGAGCATCTGCGTTACAAGCCGTGAAAGACGCATGACCTCGGATTTGATCAGAAGAAGATATCTCTCCTGATTGTCCGGAGTTATCGCGCCGCTGAGAATACAGTCGATAAAGCCGGAAATCGTCGTCATAGGGGTTTTAAGGTCGTGGGAAACCGCGGAAACAAAACTGTCGCGCATTTTCTCGAGAGACTGAAGAGAATCCGACATTTTATTGAATTCCTGCGCTATTTCCGCGTCGTCATCTCCGTCGGGGACCGATAGTCTGTACGAAAAATCTCCGCCCGCAATCTTGTCAGCCGCCTCGCGAAGCTGTGAAACCAGTGAGCTTCCGGACCTTCTGAATATTCCTGCAGTTATAAAAATCATACAAACCGAAAGGACTACGAGCACCCCGGAGGATATAACGATCGCAACCTTCAGATTATTTCCGCTGGACGCGTCTGTAATCGCGGCGATGAAAGAGATAACTGCAGCAATACACGATGTTACCGATATGACGGTTCCGACGACTGAAAATTTGCGGTATTTCATCTGATTATCCGATATTAATCGGCTTCAAACTTATATCCGACGCCCCAGACCGTTTTTATCGACCACTTGTCCGAAACGCCGTCAAGCTTCTCGCGCAAACGTTTTATATGAACGTCTACCGTTCTGGAATCGCCGAGATAGTCGAATCCCCAGACCTTGTCCAGAAGCTGATCTCTCGTAAAAACGTGATTGAAGTTGGACGCAAGATAATAGAGAAGTTCAAGTTCTTTCGGCGGTATGTCGTAATACTTTCCGTCAATTCGAAGCTCGTACTTCTGTTTGCTTATCTCAAGCTTGTCGAATCTCAGGACTTCCTCTTCCTGGGGGGCATCCTCCGAAGGCATTCTGCGCAGTATCGCCTTGATTCTGGCGTACAGCTCGTTCATGTCAAACGGCTTGACGATGAAATCATCGGCTCCGAGTTCAAGGGCAACCACTTTATCCACAACGCTGGACTTTGCGCTTACCATTATTATCGGAACGTTGGAGATCTTTCTGATTTCGGAACAGATCTCCTTTCCGTTTTTCCCGGCCATCATTATATCAAGGAGGATAACGTCCGGCTGGTAGGAGTCGAACAGCTTCAGCGCATCGTCTCCGTTATAGGCGATCGCTGTTCCGATGCCTCCGCTCTCGGTTTCGTTCTCGAGAAACTTCTGCATAGATTCGCAAATGATCGGATCATCGTCTACAATCAGTATCTTAATTTTCTTCATAGTTTCCGCTCCGGTTAATACTTTGTTTAATATTATAACATATAATTCATTATTTGAAAACAGTTTAATAAAATAAATCTTGATTCTTTACGAAAAAATGAAGAATATTTATAGTATTCGAACAATAAAATGAAATATTTATAGGCGGTCTTCGGAAAGATAAACTCACCGTAGACCGCCTGATAATTCAAAAAGATATGAGAAACGTGTTACCTTTCCTCCCGGAAATAAGACAGTCCGAGCGATGCGGGAGGAAGGTTCTCTCTCTTTTTTCTAAGAGAAACGATAATCAGAACAACAATCGTTACTACGTAAGGAAGCATCTGGATAAGGGGCAGCGCCTGAAGACTTACGTTGATATAATACGGAAGGATGTAAAGTCCTCCGAAAAGATAGGAACCGATAATACTCAGGTCGGGATTCCAGATCGCGAAAATTACGAGCGCTATCGCAAGCCATCCGCGGTCGCCGAACCCGTTGTTCGCCCAGATTCCGTTGGAATAATCTATAACAAAATAGAGTCCTCCGAGACCGGCAATCATTCCGCCGGCGCAGGTCGCGAAATATTTGTATTTCGTGATATTGATCCCGGCGGCGTCAGCCGTTGCGGGATTTTCGCCTACCGCCCGGAGTTTAAGCCCGACGTTTGTCTTTTTGAGAATGAAAGCGACGACAACGGCGATTATCACGGCCAGATAAACCATAAAACCGTAATTCAGGAAAAGCTCCCCGAACCATCCGAGTTTACCGGCAAACGGAAGCGTCTGTTTGAACGCTTTGGCTATGCGCGGAAGTGAAAGATACGGAACCTCGCTCTTTGTTATCTTGATGAGAGATCCGCCGAAAAAGTTGCCGATACCCACTCCGAAGGTTGTCAGAGCAAGCCCGGTAACGTTCTGATTTGCTCTGAGCGTTACCGTCAGGAACGAATAGATCAACGAGGCAATCAGTGAACCCGTAAGACATGCCAGCAAGGGTATTACCACAGCCAGCAGAGTATTTACCCTGTTTCCCGCGGCATTCTGATAGAAGAAACCGCCGATTACTCCGGATATGGCGCCGATATACATGATTCCCGGAATACCGAGATTAAGGTTGCCGGATTTTTCGGTGATTATTTCTCCGGTGGAACCGAGAAGCAGCGGCGTCCCCTGAAGAACGGCGCGGGAAAGAAACTGAACTATCGGAAACATATTCAGCCCTCCTTTGCGGATTTCGCTTCGCCGCCGGACGATTTACCGAAATTAAACCGCACTTTATAATTAATGAAGAATTCGCATCCGATAATGAAAAAGAGGATAATGCCGGTAATTATGTCGGAGAATGACGAGTTGAGTCCGAATTTCGTACTTACCTCCTCCGCTCCTCTTCCGAGAAAAACAAGAAGCAGCGACGTCAGCACCATGAACAGCGGGTTGAATTTCGCGAGCCAGGACACCATGATCGCCGTAAAGCCCCTGCCGTGCACTATGTTCGAGTCAATCGAGTGAGACGTTACTCCGACTATCAGAAGTCCGATCAGCCCGCAGAGAGCGCCGGAGAGCACCATGGTGCGTATCACGATTTTTCTCACGTTGATGCCTATGTATTTCGCGGTGTTTTCGCTTTCGCCGACAACCGATATTTCATACCCGTGCTTTGTATAATTCAGATAGAAATAGATGATGACGGTAAGTACGGCAACGACGATTATTGTCAGCAGATACTGCTGATCGAAGAGCTGCGGATACCAGCCGTGACTGAGAAGGTTCGGACCGACCGTGTTCGATCCGGTCTTGTCCGCTATCTTAAGGAAAAACTCCACCAGCTGAATAGCAACATAGTTCATCATCAGCGTGAAAAGCGTTTCGTTTGTGTTCCAGAAAGATTTGAAAACCGCGGGAAGAAGTCCCCACAGCGCACCGGCAAGGATCGAAACTACGGCCATAACCACCATCAGCAGCGGGTCCGGAATCTTTCCTCCGAACCAGAACATGCTGGCGGCGCAGGCGAGACACCCGATGAGGACCTGTCCCTCGGCTCCGGTATTCCAGAATTTCATCCTGAAGGCGGGAGTCACGGCAAGAGAAATCCCCAGAAGTATCGCAACGTCCTGGAAGGTTTTCCAGATTGCAAGTGAGGAACCGAACGCTCCGGTAAACATGGTCGCGTAGATTGAAAGCGGGTTGTCGCCTGTAAGGAGTATGGTCAATATACCGGAAACGACAAGAGCCGCGAGAATTGCGGCGGCACGGATCAGCAGCGCGCGCGCGAAAGGTACCGAATGTCTTTTTGATATGATTATCAGCTGTTGACGTTTCTGTCTGGGGGATCCGGATTTATTCTTTTCAGGCATTTTCCTTTTCCTCCGTCGACGCATGAGCGCCTTTTGTCATCAGAAGACCGACTTCATCCTTTCGGGCTGTTCTTCCGTCAAGCATTCCGGTGACGGTACCCTGGCTCATCACCATAATCCTGTCGCAAAGAGCAAGAAGGACGTCCAGATCCTCGCCTACGAAAATCACGGCGACTCCTTTTGCCTTCTGCTCGTTGAGCAGACTGTAAATCATGTACGAGGAGTTGATATCAAGACCTCTCACCGGATAAGCCGCCATAAGAACCGAAGGCGAGGCCGCGATTTCGCGTCCGACAAGTACCTTCTGGACGTTTCCCCCCGATAAACGCCGTACCGGGGTTTTCGCGCTCGGCGTTGCGACCTGAAGACTGTCGATGATCTTTTCCGCGAGAGTTCTGGGCGGCTGG
>CACZSP010000182.1 GCA_902783905.1 uncultured Ruminococcus sp. | reverse complement strand
CCCTTCCCCTCAAGGGGAAGGCAAGTCACTGCGCACCGCACGTTAAGGTTGCTCTAAATGTTATAAACGGCAATAACTGTTAAGGCAGGCATTTAGAAAAGGCAGCGACACCGTAATAATCGCCGCGTCTATGCCTTCCCCTCACTTGACATGCTTTGCCACCGTCTTTTCCGATCGCAGAGGGGAAGGCTTAACACAGCGCCCCGTTCATTCGGGCGGCGCCGAAACCATTTCAAACGGCAAATTGCAAGAGTTAAGTGGGCAGAATGAAAAATTTAAAATGAAAAATATATAAAACTGAATTATTCATTTTTAATTTTTTCATTTTTAACTTTTAACCGCTGCCCACTTGCCACTGCCCACTGCCAACTCGGAACAACTGCCAACTTTTATTTCACGTCCCTGACGGTTCCGATAAATACAGGCAGCATCGACGACGTGTCGACGATCGCGTAAACGAAGGGGCGGTCGAGGATAACGGCTCTTCCGACCGGATCAGGTGACGCCACCTCGTCGTCTACCACGACGGCAGTTGCCGCCGCTGCGCGTGTTCCCGATTCGTCGACGTCGATATGCGCTTTGTGGATTATTTTTTCGATATACAGGGGATCACCCGAATCGACGTATCCGAGCCCCGAAAGATCGGATCGCACCGTGTCGAAAGCAAGTCCGACTCCCATACTCTGAAAGACTTCCGCCAGCGATCCCGACCAGTCGAGGGAAAAGGCCGGCAGACCGCAACGGACGGGAATGTCTTCCGACGCGCACAGCTCAATGAATCGGTCTCCCGTCAGTCCGGACAGATAATCGTCAACAGACGTGCCTTTTTCGGGAAGCAGCGCCATGAAAGCGTATCCGCCTCCCGCATAGTTTTTTAAAAATCCTTTCTCTTTTTCTCCGCTCAGATACCTGCTTTCGTTTGAATACATCATAAGGACTTCTCTGTTTCCCGATTCGCCGTGAAATACGGCGCTGCCGGTATCCTTTTTTTCGTACTGCTCAGCCCACATGGCGTCGAAGGACAGCGCGTTTACGAGCACCGATACGGTCCGGAACGAAACGTCCTCGTAATCCAGTATCTCCTTTATCATTTCGTTCGTCCGGTAGGAGCACCAGCGGTTTATCGCGTCTACGGTCGACTTTTCGCTGAAGGGAGCCGTGTAAATATCGGCGCGGAAGGTGTTTTCCACCAGCTTTATGAATTCGCCGTTCACGTGAAAATCCGTCCTGTCGGTCAGCCATACCGAGTTTGCGCTTTCGAGCCGGGCGTCCCCGCCGTTTGAAAGAGATTCGAAGAAACTGAAAAGATTACCGTTTAAATGTTCGACAGTCAGCTCACCTCCGAGCGTGCGCCGCAGCTCCTCCCGCGTTTCTCCCTTCGCTCCGTTCGTCACCGTCAGCATCGCGATATAGACCGAAAGAGGAGATACGAGCGCCGAGCCGGAGCCGCCCGCCCTTTTAAGCAGTTCGACCGAGAAGGAGCAGTACGCGCGTCTGAACTCCTCGGACAGAGGAGCCGCGGAGCGGTCGGACGAAAAGACGGGAGAGGTGAGCAGTACGACGCCGCCCTGCTCGGTCCCGGGTCCGGCGTACTGCGTATCGCCGGAAGTGTTTTCGGCAGTTTCATCGGGGTCTCCCCTTTTGAAAGCCCCGGTGGCGGCAAGCACGCCGAAAAAGACGGCAAGGCAGAGGGCGGCGGCAAGCGCGGGTATGAGGGCGCGCCGGAGCGGGGCGGCAGCGCTTCCTTTCGAGATCTTTTTTTCTATGCGCTTTTGCATATCGCGCGGCATTTTTTCGGGTCTTATCCCGTCGGTGACGTCGCCGAGCATCGGCGCGTCGGTTTTTTCCATCAGATCATATAAATTTTTTTTCACTTTTTTCCTCCGAATTTCGCTCTGAGCTTTTCCATTGCCCTGAAAGCGCGGACGTTCACGCTGTCGGCGGTCATTCCCAGGTCGCCGGCTATCCTTTTAGCATCCTGACGGAAATAATACTTCCTTATCAGAATGTCGGAATCCGGGTGCCCCATCCTGCCGATCTCTGCGTATATCTCGGCAAGCAGCTGACGTTCGGCGATCTCCTCGGTAAAATCGGTCGGGTCGGGAATCGACAGAAGTCCGTCGTCCCCCGGATCCGGATCGGTCGGAACGCGACGGCGGAGATATTTTACCGCGGTGTTCCTCGCCAGCACCGCAAGATAGTTTTTTACCGAAGCCGAGGGCACAAAGCTCCCGACCCGGTCGCGGAAGGCGAGAAAAACGTCGGTGACGCAGTCCTCGATCTCCGACGAGTCGCAGCATTCGGACAGCCGCGCGCGTACGATCGCGTAAACGAGCCCGGAATACTGCCGCAGCAGCTGCCGCATTCCGGCGTCCGGATCGCTTCCGAGCAGCGAAAGAAGTTTGTCGTCTTTCATTTGCTCTCCTTTAAGGACGTGCAGAATATATCGCGCACGCATCTTGACGGCTCATTTTCCGCCTGTTGTTGCGTCGCAATCTTGCAATACCGCCTGTATTGCTGCGATTTCTCAGCCGAGAACACGTTTCCCTTCGGGAAACTTGCAAAAAATGCTCTCGCCAATCT
>CACZSP010000181.1 GCA_902783905.1 uncultured Ruminococcus sp. | reverse complement strand
GGCAATCCCGTCAGCACTCCGCAGGCGGGACCGGCGTGAGTGTGAGTGGCGCAAAGAGCGATATTCTCGCGTTTTATTCCGCCCAGGAATTCGATCCAGGTGCACAGGCGGTCTTTAACGGCGGCGGAAAACCCGCAGAAATCGACCGAGAACAGGGCGAATTCGCTCTCTCCCGAGCGGAGCAGACAGACCTTTGCGTATAAATGATCCCTGATCTCTTCCGCCGGTCCGAGGCGTTTGCCGTAGCCGTCGAGAAAGACTTCCTCCGGCCTTTCCGGAGTTATATCGACCTGCGAAAAACCCGCTTTCAGTTCAAACACGGCGCGTCACTCCTTTTCGACCGGATACGCGAGGAACGCGTTTTCCGAAGCGAATCTGCTGACCGGGAAGCTCCCGGGCTCGGTTTCTCCGGCTCCGGTGCATTTCAGATAATACTCTTCGTTCCAGAGCGGAGCGTCGGACATAAGTTCAAAACAGGGTTCGTAACGCAAGCCCGCGATCTTCTCCCCGGCAACCAGCGTGCCGCGGCGGGAGGAGACGCCGCCCGGAACGACAGCGACGGGAGAGATCTGTTCGGATACGCGCGCTGATTCCGCGCGGCATTCCGACAGGCGTTCAGGGATCAGACTGATCCGGCTGCGTATCAGTGAACACTGCCACTCGGCGATCCGCAGATCTCCGCCGAGTATCGCGTCGAAGGAAAGCGACGCGCCGGCGTTCTGGGGTCTGCCGCAGTTGTGGTACGCGTAATACTTTTCAAAAGCGTCGGCGTCGTCGGTGAGCACGGCTCCGGCAAGGCCCGCGTCAGCCAGACGGCCGTCGCCGAAATCGGCAAAGGCGGCGTCGGCGTATTTCCGGATCTTTCTGCCGCCTGCCTCGGTCCCCCAGCAGTCGGAAAGATTGATTATGAACAGAAGACCGTTCTTCCGGCAGAAGCTCGAGAGCGCCGGCGCGTCGCAGGGATTCCCTCCGGGAAGATCGGCGATGACCGCGCGGGTGCGTTCCGTGAGCGCGGTTTCAACCGACGAAACCGGCAGCGTCAGCGTCTTTTCGTCGACGTCGGCGAATACCGGCACGGCGCCGACGGCGGCGCAGGTCATCGAATCGACCGGATCCGACCAGGCGGCGACGATCACCTCGTCCCCTCTGCCGATATTATGCGCCCGAAGCACCGTTTCCAGCGCGGCGGAAGCGGAAAATACGCAAAGCGCCTTTTTACATCCGGCAAAGGCGGCAAGTTCTTCGTTCGCGGCGAGGAATTCGGGACCAATCGTGCCCCAGGCGCCGTCGAGCACCTTCAGGAGCTTTTCCCGTTCGCGGGATAAAACGGTATTTTTCACTTCGTTTTCCTCCCTTCGAGAAGCTCGGCGCGGTTTTCGTACACCTTGCGCAAAGCGTTCACGCAGTCGTCCATATCCTCTTTTTCGCCGAGAAGAACGTACTGCCAGATCCAGCACGCCTCGTGATACGATATCCGCTCGGCGGCGGGCGTGCAGGGACGGAGATCGATTTCCGAACCCACGCACTTTTTTACGTAATCGGAAGCCATGCAAGGGAAGGTGTAGACCGGCTTGTATCCGGGAGCCGCCGAAACACCCTCGGCGCGGACAGCCGAAAGGAATTCCCCGAGTGTCAGCCCGTCGAGCTTTTCTTCTCTCAGACCGAACATATACAGATGGAAGGCGTTCGTCGTAAGCTTCGGATCGCGGCGCAGCGCCCGCACGAAATCAAGTTCGCCGAGGCGCGCGTCGAGATACGCGCCGTTCTCCTTCCTGCGCGCGATCTGCGAAGGGAGCGCTTCAAGCTGGGCGAGAAGTACGGCCGCCTGATATTCGCTCATCCCGTTCTGAAGTCCAATAGCAGTGCGGACGCCGTATCTGTTTACTCCTCCGTGAAGGATCGCTTCTATCCTGTCCGCGAGGGCGTCGTCGTCGGTAAGTATGATCCCTCCCTCTCCGCAGGTGAGGTTCTTGGTGTTCTGACAGCTGATAGAAGTCACGTCGGCGCAGGCGGCGACTCCCCTGCCGCCGTATTCGGCGCCGACCGCCTGAGCGGCGTCGCCTATCAGTATCAGTCCGTGTTCCCGGCATACTCGCCGGAATTCGTCCAGACGGTCGGGACATCCGCCGACGTACACCGGCATTATCGCCTTCGTGCGAGGGGTTATCGCGCGTTCGGCCGCCTCCGGCGAAAGCTGGAAGGTCTCGGGATCGACGTCCGCGAAAACCGGTTTTACTCCGGCGTAGATCAGCGAGGAGATCGAGGCGATGAAGGTGTAGGGAGTCACTATCACCTCGTCACCGTACCCGATACCGTAAGCTCTCAGGATCAGCTCGATGCTGACCGTTCCGTTTGCGACGGTGAAACAGTGCTTCACGTCCGAAAACCGCGCGAATCTTTCGCGAAATTCACGGTTCAGCGGCCCGTCCGGGCCGGCGGTGTCAGCGGCAAGGGCGCGAGATAGATATTCTTTCTCCCTTTCCCCGGAGACTGTCCAACGGGGATCCTTCTTCGTTCGCAGAGGCGTTCCCCCGCATTTTGCAAGTACGGGCATTTTATTTTTCCTCCCATGGTAATTCTTTAAGGCAATACCGCTCAATTAATCGATACGCAATAATCTTGACTCCCTTGTGTACGCCAATTTGGCCGCCAATTTGGCCGCCAATTTGGCCGCCAATTTGGCAGGGAGGCGGCATGCGAGGCATAGCCGAGCATGACGGAGGGATTGTTACCAAGCAAATCGATTACTGCTGAACTAAAGCGATTTTCGATAATAAAGGACAATCCCTCAGTCACGCGCGGGGCGCGTGACAGCCCCCTTTGCACAAGGGGGCCAAGGGTGTGAGCGATTCTTTGGAGCCCCTATCGTTTCAAAATCAACAAATTGGAACTTATTTATGGCGCTGCTTTTTTCACGATTTTCTTCGAGATTTATAAACAGCCCCTAAAACACGAACGATTCCTTTAGTGCGTTTATTTTTGAAATAACATGCGGATCATTCCTGTGCAGAACCGGTTGCGTTACACAAATATCAGAATCAACTAAATATCAGAGTATCGGTATTTCCCGGTTGTATTTTTTTATATATTCGTGATTGATCTCGTCGCCGCCGTCAACGTTGCTGCTGGAAAAGACCTCCGGCTTCACGCCGCGCGCGCAAAGCTCGCCCACGGCTCCGCAGGATATGCACTGGACTATCGCAGCCCCGATCACGGTCGACGTCGGTCCGCAGACGTATCCGTCCAGGTTCAGCGCCGCGTCTCCGACGCAGCCGCCGTTGTCGATAACGATATCGCATATCTCGAAAAGCCGCTTCCCCGAGGGATGGCGCGAAGAGGACGCGCGCGAATGCGCGAGATTTGTGACCGCGACCGTCTTTACGCCGCGCTCTTTCATCATCAGGGCCATATCGACCGGCACGGCGTTCCTTCCGGAATTAGAAAAGATGATCATAACGTCGCCCTCGCGCGGATCCGCCCCGTATCCGACAAGCGTCGCCGCGTAGCCGGGGATCCGCTCGACGTCGCTCGAGCGTGAAGCCCCGACGTGAAGCATTAGAGGCGCGTCGAGGATCGGATATACCTTTACGAGTCCGCCGGCCCGATAGAAAAGCTCCTCGGCAAGCATATGCGAATGCCCCGTTCCGAAGGCGAACAGCGTGCCGCCGCCCCCGAGCGCGTCGGCGACAGCCGACGCCGCCGCGTCTATCGCTTCCGACTGAGTGTCAAGGATCTTTCCGAGCAGCCCCGTGACCGTGTTGATATAGCGTTCCGTTACCGGTCTCATTGTTTCTCCTCCGCTTTCAGCGCGTCGGCGGCGTAAAGCGCCGCTCCGATCTGCGCAGGTATCTCCGGCTCCGCGATCTCGGCGTCCGGATATTTTTCTCTCACGATTCTTTCGGCCGTCTCTCTGACCGCGCGGCATTTTGTGAAAAAGCCGCCGTATATCCCGAGCCGCTTTTTGCCGGGCGGCAGGGCTCCGAGCAGGGAGAGCGCGTATTTTCCGAGCGTTTCGCCCTCGTTTAACAGTATGCGTTCGGCGACCGCGTCACCCGCGTCCGCGCATTCTTCGACCCTGCGGGCAAGATCCGCGACGAACGGCCTCGGCTGAGAGCCGGAATTGAAAATATCAATCAGCTCCCGCGGTTTTTCCGCTCCGAAATATCCGAGGACCTCCCCGCAGAGCGCCGTTTTCTCTCCGATCCCGTCGAAAGCGTCAAGCGCCGCCGCGATCGCCGAAAGCGCAGCGTGATATCCGCTCCCCGGGTCCCTTGCCGGCTCGCCCCAGCCGCCGACCGTGAAAAGACGCGCCGGACGGAAAAAATCGTAAGGTTCGGTCAGCGCGACGCCCATCGAGCCGGTCCCGGCGACCAGCAGGGCTGCCGGCAGGCCGCGCGAAAAGGCGTAAAGCGCAATGAAAACGTCGCTTTTCGAAAAGATCCGCGCTTCCGGCGCAAATTCTTTTACCGCCTGTTTTATAAACTCTTCGCCGGGCGTCGTGTCGGAATCTTCCACCGAAGGATCTCCCGCCGAGACCGCGACGATCGCGTCGTCCCCGCCGAGTCCGAGAGCCGCGATACCCTTTTCGAATTCGCGCGCGGCTGCGGGGACGCCCATGGAAAGCCAGTGTATGCTTCCGCATCCGGCGGATGCGACCGGCTGAAGCGTGTCGGCGTCCAGAGCGACAAGGCGAGTCTTTGTTCCTCCGCCGTCTGCTCCTATAATTATCCTGCGCATGGCTTACCTCCGGTCAATCACGTCAAAAAGACGTTAAGCCATACCGCGCGCTCGCGTGCGCGGATCGACTTAACGTCATTATATCGCATTTCGCGGGATTTTGCAATATCATCGTGCAAGATTGCGAAAAAACAATCGTAACAGACGGTATCCACAAGGATAATTAGAACTATCCGACTGGAATTGCACAATCCGGGAAAATGTCAATCATTCAAATTTTATTGGGTTTGTCGAGAAAAGAATTTCGCCAGTATATCAAGAGCGGCATCGGATGGATTATCCGAATAATACTCCAATACGTATGAATTTCCGTTATAATCAAAGCTTGCCGACGATGCATATTTGTTATCCGCAAATCCGGAATCCTTATCATATT
>CACZSP010000180.1 GCA_902783905.1 uncultured Ruminococcus sp. | reverse complement strand
TTCCTCCTTCTCCTCTTCGGCGCCGGCGACGTCGTCGAAGGTTACCTTTTCCTTCGTATCGTTTGCCGTCTTGACCCGCGCCTTTCCGAAGCTGTTCATCTTGCCGTTCTTGCCGACCATCTGATTGACCATAACCAGATAAATCACCGCAAATCCGACGAGAAGAAGAACGTACGGAATGATCGACACCCACCACGGAAAAACGAGAGGGGGCTCGTACTCCGCCTCGGTCAGTTCCCCGCTTTTTATCTGCTCGTTTATCAGCTCGCCGAGATCCTCGCGGAAATACTCGGTGCTCTTAAGCTCGTACGAGACCTTTTTATTCTTTCCGGTCGACGGATCGGTTTCCTTGAGGGTCAGCGTGATGACGTCTTTGTTGCTGACGAAAAACGATTCAACCTCACCTTTGTAAAAATAGTTCTGAATATCGCTGTACTTCAGAGTTTCCTTATTTCCCGGAGACATCAGCTGCGATATTATAAAAATCACGACTATGAAAACGGCGATATAAATCAGAAAAGTTTTTAAGTTGCTGGTCGATTTCCTGTTCATCTGTAAACAAGGCCTTTCTGTTATTCAAAATCAAGCGTTATGGAAGAGCCGAACAAATCGCGGGCGCAGATTAATTATGCGCTTCCAGATATATTTCCGGCTTAAGTATGCCGATATACGGCAGATTGCGGTACTTTTCGTTATAATCAAGGCCGTATCCAACGACGAAATGATCGGGTATGACCATGCCGGTATAATCGGGCGTAAAGTTCACCTTCCGTCTGGAAGGTTTGTCGAGAAGAGTGGCGCATCTGACGCTTTCCGCGCCCTTAAGCCGCAGATACCCGGTAAGATAATTCAGCGTGTTTCCGCTGTCTACAATATCCTCCACGATGATGATATCGGTATTGTGAAGCGAGGAGCGGTGCAGATCGAGGATTATATCAACCTTTCCGCGCGTTTCCGTCCCGCTGTAGGAGGATACTTTCATAAAATCGATCTCGGCGGGGCGTTTCAGTTTTTTCATAAGGTCACCCATAAAAACGACCGACCCCTTCAGGATACAAAGGAGGAGAAGATCTCTCCCGCTGCCGTCGTAATCCCGGTCGATTTCCGACGCGACCTTTTTCACAAGCGATTCGATCTGATCTTCGGTAAGAAGGATACCGCAGAGATCGTCTTTCATTTCATACATCCGAACTCTCTCCAATGTTGTGTTTTTTTCTTTCGTCGAATCTGAAAACGAGCTTTCCCTTCCGCAGGGACGCGATGACGCTTCCGGGAAGAGTCAGTGAAATATCGGCGTCCGCCGCCGCGGCGGCAAGAATGGCGTCGACGTGTCTTTTTTCGGGTCTTGCTCCCGCCCTGCGCGCCAGGATCGTTATCACCCTCGAAGCGACCGCCGCGCCGGCTCCTGCCAGAGACCGGGAATCGGCGGGATCGTGGGAGGCGATATATTCCTCCGCCAGCGAATCGAGATAATCGCAGTCGCGGGTCAGCGACGAGGTGAACCTCGAAAAAGCTCCGATCGCCGACGCGTTGATCGTTTTAAGCTCGGGAATAACCTTCGACCTG
The DNA here is from genome assembly GCA_902783905.1 of uncultured Ruminococcus sp. Classification (GTDB taxonomy): domain Bacteria; phylum Bacillota; class Clostridia; order Oscillospirales; family CAG-272; genus CAG-390. Next base: position 4,680 of record CACZSP010000180.1, on the reverse strand, counting down.
ATCCTGTTGCGGGAATAAGCGACGTCGTAATTGGTACTGTCGGTTACGTATTCAAGCCCGCGGGCGGCACAGAAAGACAGAATTTCGTCTTTCGGCACTCGGAGAAGCGGCCTTATCACGTAACCGTTCGCGCACCGCCTGTACTCGGGAATACCGCAGGCACCGCGGGCTCCCGAACCGCGAATAATGTTGAAAAGCGCCGTCTCGGCGTTGTCGTCGGCATTGTGCGCAGTAGCGAGAAAGGCGATTCCCTCCTCCTACATAATCCTGTCGAATACGCCGTATCTGATCCGCCGCGCGGCTTCTTCGAGGCCCTCGCCTCCGGCAGCCGCGGAAGCCGGCACGTCGGCTTTTACGCAGATTACCCGCACCCCTGTCCGCTCTCCGAGCTCGCGGCAGAAGCGTTCGTCTCGGTCGGCTTCCTCGCCGCGTATCAAGTGGTTCACGTGAACGCAAGTCACGTCTGTGCCGCACATGCGGAGCATTTCGAGCAGCGAGACCGAATCCGCACCGCCCGAAAGACCGAGCAGAACCGGTCCGGGAGCGACTCCGATCCGCGCCGCGAACTCCTCCGGACGAACGAAACCCGGCGGAAGACCGGCGTCGCCGGCTTCAGGTCGCCGCATGTTTTTTGTACTCGGGCGGAGCGTCGGCATCGGTCAGTCCCCGCTCCACCGAACGGAAAACGGTATATTTCCCTATCCAGTTCAGTTTTGCGGTACCGGTGCTTCCGTGTCTGTTTTTTGCGACTATGATCTCGGCGACGGGAGCGGCGTCGGATGCCTCGGCGGCATCCTGGTCCTTTTTGTCTCCGGTTTTGTAATAATCGTCGCGGTATATGAAGATGACGCTGTCGGCATCCTGTTCTATCGATCCGGAATCGCGCAGATCCGAAAGCATCGGTCTGCGGTTCGAGGAATTGCGCGATTCGACTCCGCGGGACAGCTGGGAAACGCATACGACCGGAACGTTCATATCCTTGGCGAGAAGTTTCAGTCCGCGCGTTATGTCGCCGATCTCAAGAACGCGGTTGTCGGTATGGCGCTCTCCCTGCATAAGTCCGAGATAGTCGACGATTATCATCCCGATATCCTTTTCCCGCCTTACTTTGGCCTTGATCGCCGAAACGGTGACGTTGGAGGAATCGTCTATGAGTATCCTCGCGCCGGAGAGCCGGTTAACCGACTCGGCAAGCCGCGCCCAGTCGGTCTCGGAAAGCTTGCCGGTGCGCAGCGACGGACTTTCCACGAGAGCGTCGGAGGAAAGTATCCTCGTCGCCAGCTGTTCTGCCGACATTTCCAGAGAAAAGACGGCAACCTTTTTGCCGGTTGAGAGAGCGACGTTCGTGGCGATATTCAGGGCAAAAGAGGTTTTGCCCATCGCGGGTCTCGCCCCTATGAGAACGAGATCGCTGGTGTTTATCCCTCCGAGTATTCTGTCGACCTCGGAAAAGCCGGTCTTGATTCCCTCGAAGGCGTCGGGATCGACGGCCAGCTTCTGAAGACGTTCGTAAACCTCGCTTATCACCTGCGTCAGAAGCTGAAAATTGTGAGTGTCTCTGCCGGCGGCGATATTGGCGAGCTCTCCCTCGGCGAAAGCAATGACCGATTCCGGCTTTTCGGATTCCGAGTAGGCCTTTTCAGACACGTTCCCGCAAAGAGTGATTATCTGGCGCAAAGCGCTTTTTTCAAGAACGATCCTCGCGTAGTCCTGGATATTAAGGGCGCTGGGGACCGATTCGGTAAGTAGTCTCAGATACGCTTCGGCGCTTTCCCTGGTATCGTATATCCTGCTCTTTTCAAGCAGATCCATCAGGGTCACGGTGTCGATGTCGTGGCTCGCGGCGGCAACCGTCAGCATTGCCTCGTAAATCTGACCGTGCTCCTTAATGAAAAAGTCTCCCGGTTTGACAAGCGCCGTTATATAGGTCAGTTGCGACGGATCGATAAGAAGAGATCCCAGCAGCGCGTGTTCGGCCGAAACGGAATAAGGAAGCTTCCTGATTCCGTCCTGTGAATTGTAATCCATGTCGGGTCCCGCCGTTTTATTTTCTGGTTACGGTAAGATTGATCTTACCGGAAATATCCGTATAAAGCCGCACGTCGACAGTATACGTGCCGAACGTCCTTATCTGCTCGGGAAGAACGATCTTTCTCTTGTCGACGGTAATGCCGTGAGCCGCCTCAAGGGCCTCAGAAATATCTTTGGCGGTAACCGATCCGAACAGCCGGTCGTCGCTGCTTCCGGCCGCCTTGATAACCAGCATTATTCCCTCGAGTCGGTCGCGTATCGCCGCGGCCTCCGCCTTTTCCGTCTCGATTCTGTGAAGTCTTGCCGCCTCCCGGTTTTTCGCCTCGTTTATGGCGGCGGCGTCAGCCACCGCGGCAAATCCGCGGGGGATAAGATAATTGCGGGCATATCCGTCGGAAACGGTGATGATATCGCCCTTTTTCCCCTGGGACGGAACGTCCTGTTTAAGAATAACTTTCATTGCAAAAACCTCCTCTTGCGAAGTCAGTCAGCGGCCGTAGCGCCGCCGGCGTCCTCAAGATATGAATCTATCGCTTCCTTCAGCTGCTCGGAAACAAGCTGGAAGCCGGTCCCGCTTATCTGCGCTCCGGCGGCGTCGTATCTGCCTCCGCCTCCGAGCTGTTCGAGAATGAGCTGAACGTTGACGGTCCCCCTCGAACGCCCCGAAATCAGCACCTCGGAATCGGTGTAGACCATCGCGAACGCCGCCTCGACGTTGCGCACCTCAAGCAGCGCCTCCGCCGCACGCGACGCAGCGACCCTGTCGCCGGGCGTGATCCTTCCCCCGTCTCCCTCGACCCGGTCGGCGGTTATCGCGAATTTATCGCGGAACCGTTTGAGATTCGCGCCAAGTCTCGCCTCCGAGACGAAATCCCTCTCCTCGTTGAAGAAGAAGGTGTTGACGACGTCGCTCACCGCCCCGCAGGACCTGAGGAAATAAGCGGCCGCGAAGGTCTCCTCTCCCGTGGATCTCGTGAAATTCTTGGTGTCGAGCATTATTCCGGCAAGAAGCAGATTGGCCTCCGACGGAGTGAGCGATATGATTCCCGAAGGAGAAGAAGTCCCGGAAAGGGTTTCGAGCATTTCGGTAACGAGCTCGCAGCAGGAGGACGTCCCCGGCTCGATACAGGTTATCGCGGGTTCTATGGCAAAATCAGCCGCTTTTCTGTGGTGGTCGATTATCACCTGTGTCGCCACGTTGGCGGCAATGTCCGGCTCCTCGACTATCCGGAGGTTGTTGACGTCGGCGATGATGAGCAGAGTGTCGGATCTTATCATGTCCAGCGCCTCGCCGCCTCCGACGAATATTCCGTCGTATTCGGGATTGTCCCTTCGCAGAACCGAAGCGGCGATACGGAAATTGGAATCGTTCTTATTGACAACCACGTGAACGTCGTTATTGAAGGTGAGCGACAGTCTGGCAAGTCCGACGCACCCTCCGATGCAGTCGAAGTCCGGATTCTTGTGTCCCATAATCAGAACGTTTCCGGCGCTTCCGATCAGCTGGATGAGTCTGCCGCAGACGGTTCTCGAAATAATCCTCGTACGGTTGAGGTCCGTCTTGGTCTTTCCGCCGAAAAACGCGTTGGGTCCGTCGGGCGTTTTGAGTACCGCCTGGTCGCCGCCGCGCTGGAGCGCTGTCTCGAGTGCGGACGCGGCGTCCGCTTCCCTTTCGAGAAGATTGCTGCCGCAGACCGAAACGCCCATCGAAACGGTGACGCTCATTCCGGTATTGTCCAGTCCGATCCGTCTGATTCGGTCAAGAATCGCGAATCCGTCCTCAACGCATTCCGAAAGACGGTTCTTCGGAAAAGCGATGAAATATTTGTCCCTGTCGTATTCCCTGATGAGCCCGCCCAGTTTCGCGGTCCATTCCCGGAGCATGGTTTCGGTTTTGTTAACCGCCTCCCTGTACGAAACCTTGACGTACTGGGCAAGCTGCTCGAGATTATCGATGACCGCGTATACGAGCACCGGACTCTCTGCGTCTATCTTCCGTTCGGCCTCGGCAAGTTCGGATCTGTCGACGAACACCGTCAGCCAGAAATCCCTGTCTCCGGTCGGCATTATGTAACTGAGCGCGCGGCATTCCTTGCCGCAAAGCGTGACACCGGCGCCCCCGGGAAGTCCGGCCGATATCAGTTCGGACATCTGAACTCCGGCATATTCGCTGACGTTCTTTCCGGTCATACCGCCTTCGGTTCCGCAGACAGCCGTCATCAGACTGTTTGCCCAGACTATTCTGCCCTCAAGAGTTGTTATCACCACAGGGATATCGAGTTTTTTCAACACGTCGGCTATCATCGTCTGGACCGATCTGTCGGTCTCCGGCTCGACGTCGGACGAACTCCTTAACGAGGAAACTATCAGGACGGCGCCGACCGCGATGAACACGAGAAGCCCTGCTCCGACCGGGATGAAAACGGGGATATCCGAGAAAAGGATAAGCATCCCCGACACCGCGAGACAGAGCACGCCGGTCGTACAGAGCAGCAAAAGAAATATGAACTCTCTGTTCTTTCTTCGTTTTTCTTCCGTCATTTTTTTCTCCAAAGGTCGGAAAACCGATTTACTTCAAAAAATTATAACATAAGTTTTAATATTTGTAAATAGTAAAACGCCCTTTGTCGAAAATGTCACGTTTTTTTT
>CACZSP010000179.1 GCA_902783905.1 uncultured Ruminococcus sp. | reverse complement strand
TCTGTTCGTCAGACCGAGGTTTTGCCCGCGGGTTAGTATCCTCCCCGCATCCGGCTTCCTTCAGATTCCGCCTCACGACGGACACCAGATTTGCACGCAAATCCGTCTTCGTCTAACAGTTCCTACTGCCAAGTCTGTAGCGGACTTTCACCGCCAAGTAATCGCGCATGCCGAGCGCACCGAAGCAATACCGCGCGGTTCGGCTTTAGCGAATCGCGCGGTATTGCTTTAAGGCAATAACACATTTGACAAAAACAGCGAAGGCAAAGGTGACGCCAATCAAAGAAAGAGCGAGCGGCGGGCCCGACAGACTTCCCGTTCTCCGCGCAAAAACCGAGGCTAAGTCCGCGATGAAATCCCCTCCGACGTTAAACACCTCGGAAAGAATCACGTCCAGAGCGAAGACGCACTCGGCAAAGTAAACCGGAATAAACACGAGCATGACCGGTGCCGATAACCGCGCGGCGGCCTGCGCGGCGTCGTTGACTCCGCCGGGCTCTCCCGCGGTCGCGAACTCGAGTCGCGAAAAGGCGAATATCAGAAGAAGCGCGACTGCCGCCGGAAGGACCGCAAACCCGATTATCCACGTGATTATGCTGAAATCTTTCCGGGCGCTGACCAGCGAGTTGAACGCCGCGCAGGACGCAAATCCCGCGGCTGCCGCGGCCGTTTCGGCGGCAAAAATCGCCGCTCTTCGCCTCTTTCCTTTGGGAAACAGCTTTGAGTATACGTAAAAATCCGTGATTTTTTCCGCCAGAAACAGAAGAAACACCGGAGCAAGGTATATCAGACAGACGACAAAGAAGTGCGCGGTATCTGTGTTCATCGGCCCGGCTCCCCGATCGCGACCGGATTCGTCCAGGCGCGTCCGCCCCGGGCGTCGATAACGGTAACGCGCAGAAAGGTCGTGCCCTCTCCGACAGCCATAGAAAAGGAAGTCCGCTCGACGGGGTCACCGTCGCTGCCGAACAGGCAGTCGACGGCGCCGCGCAGCCAGGGATGGTTGGTGTTTACGAAGGCGGCGGTGCAGGGAGTTTCGGTCTCGACGAAGACGCGGTCGCCGTCGATCCAGACGCGTGAAAACCGCGGACCGGTCGACGCGAAGCTGTCGCCGTTTTTGATCGCGGTCAGTATTCCCTCCGGCGTGAAGTCGTCGGTACAGATCACAGTAGAGGCGACGCACGCCTCTTTTTCATATCTGTGAGAGTCGTCTGACGCAAAGAGGGGTATAAGCTTCCCCGCCGAAAAAACCGGATCCAGCACCGCCGACGAGTCGGCTTTGTCGGGATTGTAAGGCAGCCCCGACTGCGTGTTCCAGATCTCCGCGGCGTCGATCCCGCGCAGTCGGATAATCCGGTCGGCGGTATTGAGACTCCACTTCGGATGCGCCAGCACGGCAAAACCGCCGGCGGCTTTTATCCCGTCGACAAGCCCCTGAGGGTCGGTATTCGTGCGCGGGAGCGTCTGTTCCAGATCCTCCGGAACGCCGAGACCGACCACGTGCCAGCATTCGGGCATACCGTCGACATTATCGTTGAGCGTCGCGAACTCGACGCCGCCGAGCATTATGAAATCGCCGTCGGTCCGCGTCGCCCCCGCCCGCCAGTGATCGGTCAGAGCCAGCACGTCGTATCCGCGCGAGCGGTAGAGCGCTTCGACTTCGGCGGGAGACCGCCGCCCGTCGCTCAGCGTCGTGTGGGCGTGAAAATTTGCCTTGTGCCGCGCGGCGCGGCTGTTGAAGAATTCTGTTTTGTCTGTCATACTCTCGCTCCCCGGGGAAAAGCGGTTTTTGGATAGTTGTTATTTAGCATTTTTATTATACAATAAAATCTTTAACATGTAAATAGCTCGAAACATGTTTTCTGCCTTATTTCAAATTGACCTGCGCCCGAAAATGTGGTATAATATCCGGCGGAGCAGCGGCGCAGTGCCCGATGTTCCGCCGTATGAAATAACATTCCGGAGACTGTGAAATGACTAAATTTCTCGTATTCACCGATCTGCACGTTGATATTATGCACGACGGAGTCGCGCGGATGCAGGTCATACTCGAAGAGGCGAAGCGCCAGGGCGTCGAATTTCTGATACACCTCGGCGATATCATGTACCCCGACACCGGGTTTCTCGCCTCTCACGGTGATCTTGAAAACCGCTCCGGGTGGTTTGCCAACGACCGCGACGACGAGAAGCTCGCGATCCTGAAAATGATTGAGGAATCGGGCCTGCGTGTGTACGGAGTACTCGGCAATCACGATATGGACTCCTGCACGAAGGCAACCGCCTGCGCCTACTGGGGAATGCCGGCGCCCTATTACGTTTTCGAGCGCGGCGGGCTGCGCTTTATCGCGCTCGACACCAACAACATACTCGACGGTGAGACGCTTCTCGACTACGATCACTGCAACTACCGCAATTTCAGGGGCGGTAACGCCCTGACCTGGCTCGGTAAGGAGCAGCTTGCGTGGCTCGAAGAGCAGATAATGACGTCCTCCCTTCCCTGCGTGCTGCTCAGCCACGCGGCCCTCGGAGACGAGATGCTCAACGCGCACGACGGTCCCGAAGTTTGGGAAATCGTCCGCAGATGCAACGCCGACCGCCGCCGGGTGATATTCGCGATGAACGGACACAATCATATCGACGGCGTCTGCGTGCGGTCGGGAGTGCCCTTCATGAGCGTCAACAGCGCCAGCAATATATGGATCGGACACAAGTACGACTGCGTGCGCTACAGCGAAACGATTTCGAAGATCTATCATCATATAACCGGCTGCGCGCCCTATATGAACGCGCTTTACGCGGTAATAACCGTTGACGATGACGCGATCCGCGTCCGCGGAGTAAAGAGCAGCTTTGTAGGTCCTTCGCCCTACGATCTCGGCTTCCCGCGCACCGCGTCCTATCATATCAGCCGCCCCTGCGTCCGCGACAGGGATCTTCCTCTGACCGAAATGGAAGCGGAGGGACTTATCGATTACGAATAAAGCTTATCGAACGAATCACGTCAGCAGGTATTGTAGGGAGGCAATTGATTATGACCGTTAAAAGGAATCGTATAACGTTATTCTGCCTGATCCTTTCGGCGCTGTTTTTCTCCGCCTGCGGAGGGACGGCAGACCCCGGTGCCGGTACCGGAACGCAGCCCCGGGTCGCAGCCGCGGAAAAATACCGCGGCCTTGACGCCGGCAACGGATTCGACGTTTACGCGACGTCGGGCGTTTACAAGTCGGTCGACAGCTTCACGTTTTTTCTGAAGGAACACACGGAGGACGTGTCGCCGTTGTTTGCGCCGCCGAGCGGTTATTTCGATTTTGACCGCGACGGAGTTTCCGGAGACGTAATGAAAGAGATCCTTTCGGAATACGGCGTCGGCAGAGACGACGTGCACGTCGTACTCTTTGTCCCTCCGACGTCGAGTTATATTCCCGAATATTTAACTTTTAAGTACGGGCAGTCTGTCGAAGAAAAACAGAAGCCCTACGTCGACGCGATACTGGACAGGCTTTTCGGACCCGCCGAATCCGGCACCGCGGACTGACTGGAAAGGTATGACCAATAATTTTCGGCAATTCCGCCGGGTTCGACGCACGCGAACCCGTGCGGTATTGCCTTAACGAAAGGATGATCAATATGAAAAAACAAACCGGCGGACTCGTTGAAGGAAAAATCGCCGTCGTTACCGGAGCCGGGCAGGGCATCGGAGCCGGGATCGCCGAAATGCTCGCCTCTCACGGAGCTTTCGTCATCGTCACCGACATCAATCTCGAACGCGCCGAAGCCACCGCGAAAAAGATTCGCGACGACGGAGGCGAGGCGATCGCCGAATACTTCAACGTCGCCGATTTCCCGAACGTAAAAAAAGAGACCGAGCGCCTCGCCTCCCTGCGCGGAAGGATCGATATCTGGGTGAACAACGCAGGCATCACCGGCACCGCCAGAGTCGAGGATATCACCCTCGAGGACTGGGACAGGATGCAGACCCTTGATATCAAGAGCGTTTTCTTCTGCACCCAGGCGGTCTTTGAGATAATGAAGAGGCAGAACTACGGCAAGCTGGTCCACATTTCGTCGATGGCAGGCGAGCGTGGCGGAAGATCCTCCTCCTGCGCCTATTCCTCGGCAAAAGCCGGGGTGCTCAACCTGTCGAAATGCTTCGCCCTCTCGGGCGGAAAGTACAATATCACCTCCAACTGCGTCTGTCCGGGCAGGACGCTGACTGCGATGGCGCAGGGACTCTCCTGGCTGACCGACCCCAACGACGCTCCCGAAAAGACGATCCCTCTCTGCCGTTTCGGCACCCCGGAGGACATCGCCGGCGCAGTGCTTTTCCTGTCCAGCGATATTTCCTCCTACGTGACCGGCGACGTCATCGACGTCAACGGCGGACTGTATATGAAATAATCATAGTTTTGAACCGACAGGGACCTAAAAAGGATCGCCCACGTCCTTGGCCCCCTTGTGCAAAGGGGGCTGTCACGCGCCCAGCGCGTGACTGAGGGATTGTTGGGCAAAAAAGAAAGCCACTTTTGTTTGGTCCGTTTTGCCCGGATAATCGCAACGACTCGCCCCCCTCATCCGCCTCGCATACGCTCGGCACCTTCTCCCCAAGGAGAAGGCTTGTTACTGCGTCTCGTTTTTTCGGGTGGCACGAACGGTTAAGACTGCGTGATCGTTGAATCGCACGTGCTCCTTCAGTCGCCGTACGGCGACAGCTCCCTCCCGGAGGGAGCCAAAGGATGCGGCGGTTCTTATGGCGCCGCTGTCGTTTCAGGTATCTTACCGCTTCGGTGTCGCCTCATCCGCCCGCCCTGCGGCGGGCACCAACTCCAGGACGAAAGGCTTATTTCAGCGTTTCGCTCATCCGGGCG
>CACZSP010000178.1 GCA_902783905.1 uncultured Ruminococcus sp. | reverse complement strand
CTTGAATGAAACCTGATTTCGACGCGGAAACAGACGGAAAATCAGCCGGCTAGATGTGCGCGTCGAATTGTGCGGTATTGCCTTAAAATAAAACCGGTCATTGCACCGCTTTCGGCGGCCGTCGCGTTACGGCCGCGGTGAAACATAAAGTAACGGCAAAAACGAGAAGGCAGCCGGTCACGACCCCGGCGAAGTCAAGCAGTACGTCAGTGATCATTCCGGCACGGCCCGGAACGAAAATCTGATGTATTTCGTCAAAGACCGCCGCTGCGGCGCCCGAAAGAAAGCCGAATATAACGCACCGCGTCCGCCGCACGTCAAACAGATAAAAGTCGGTAAAAAACAGGGCTCCGAGCACGGCAAATTCGGTGAAATGGGCGGCTTTACGAATAAAATGATTGATTTGCGAGGCGTACGACGTCTTTTCGGATTCCGGAAGCCCTTTGAAACCCGGCTTGAAGAGTTCGCAGAGCCGGTACCCGAAGGTTATGCTCAGTTCGTCCGACTCGTCCGCCGGCTTGGACGACATAATAAATATGAAAACCAGGATCAGAGCGGTCAGCGCGATAAAGACCGCCCTCGGAATAATGCGTTTTTTCAAATCAGCTCCAGCACTTCACCGGCGTTGGTATCCGGTTTGACCTTTGGCATTATATGCGCGATATTTCCTTCTTCATCGATGATGAACGTGGTGCGCACGACGCCCATGGTCGTTTTGCCGTAATTCTTCTTTTCCTGCCAGACGCCGTATTTCCGGATCGCTTCGAGCTCCGGGTCGGACAGAAGGATGAAGGGCAGGGAATACTTTTCGGCGAATTTCGCATGCGACGCGACACCGTCGCGGCTGACTCCGATAACGACGGCTCCCTTTTTTTCGAACTCTGCGAAGGAAGCTGCGAAAGCGCACGCCTGTCTGGTGCATCCCGGTGTGTTGTCCTTCGGATAGAAATACAGAACGACCTTTCTTCCGGCAAAATCCGAAAGGCTGACGTTATTGCCTTCCTTGTCTTTAAGTGTAAACTGGGGCGCCATGTCTCCGGTCTTTAACATAACTATACCTTCTTTTATTATTGGGGACCGGTCCGGCGGCCCCGTTTTTGTCATTGAAAAGCGATCGCCGCGTCTTTGCAACCGACGCAAACGCTTCCGTCGGGATGAACGCGATCGGTATACGGGATCCGTATCCGTATCGATTTAAGCGCAGCGACGATTTCTTCCTCGCTCTTCCCGCCCGAAAAAACGTACAGCAGCAATTCGCATTTTTCTTCGCGGGTGAAACGGTCGATATCGGAAGCCGCGGGCTGAGGCAGCGTAGTCAACAGTATACCGTCCGGATCGTCGTACGCATCAATCAGCACGTAAGGAACGGAACCGTCCCAGCAGGAACGCCCCGTTATCGTCATATTGACGGTGACGACGGAGTAGTCGGAAACGCTTCGTGACGGAATATCATCCGTATCCGATAGAAGCTGACACGAACTGTCGCTTCCGTCACCGGCAATTTGAAAAATCGCTTCAATTATTTGAAGGACGTCCTGATCCGGCGTTTCTTTTTCGCCGGAATAGAAGCGATCCGCACGGATAACCGAAATATCCGTTACCTCGACCTTCGGAGGGATGAAAACGATTATCAGGCCTGCTGTCATAACGGCAGTCAGCAGAAACAGGGCGGTTGAAATAATAATGCGTTTATTGTTTTTCATATTTTTTTAACCGGTAAAAGTAATCATACAAATCGGCAGAGACGGTCCGGACGACGTTACGATCGAAAATTTTTAAAAAACGCGACCATCTTAACGTAAAGGCGGAACCTAATCCTCATTGCAAGGGATAATATATCATACAATCACCGTCTTGTCAATATTTTTGCCGATAAAAAGCTTTCCGGCGCCGAATTTTATCGAGGTCGGAATAAAGATTATCGCAAATTCGTGAAATGTGTTCAAAAAAACAGCCGGCCTGTTGACAATCCTGAAAATACGTGTTATAATAGTTAGCGTACGCTAACCAAAGCGGCTCATGCGTGATCGGGAGAATAATTCTCTTTATTTTTTGATCTGTAAGTTAGCCGCGGCTAACCATATCCGGAGGACAAAATGTCGATCGTACAGTTTGAAAACGTATCAAAAATCTACAGGACCGGAGATCACGTGCTTCGCGCGCTCGATCGCGTCAGCTTCACGCTCGACGAGGGCAAGTTCGTGGTGATCCTCGGTCCGTCCGGGGCGGGCAAAAGCACCCTTCTGAACCTTCTCGGCGGTCTTGACAGCCCGAGCGAGGGGACCATCACCGTCGCGGGAGAGGATATTTCAAAGCTTTCGGACAACGAACTCGCCGATTACCGCGCTTCGACGGTCGGGTTCGTGTTTCAGTTTTACAACCTCATCCCGACGCTCACCGTTTATGAAAACGTAAAGCTCGTTTCGGAAATTTCGAAAAACGCGCTCGACGCGAAAGATATGATAGGAAAGGTCGGACTTCTCGATCATCTGAACAATTTCCCGTCCGAACTGTCGGGCGGGGAACAGCAGCGCATATCGATCGCACGCGCGCTCTGCAAGAACCCGAAAATACTGCTCTGCGACGAGCCGACCGGCGCGCTTGACTCGGAAACCGGCGTTATGGTCCTTAAGCTGCTGCTTGATATGGCGAAAAACTACGGCAAGACCATCGTTATCGTCACGCACAACCAGAATATCGCGAAAATGGCCGACTCCGTGATCCGCGTAAAGAACGGAAGGATCCGCGAGATAATCGAACAGGGAAATCCGCTTTCGGCCGACGAGGTGGAGTGGTGATGCTTCTTCGCAAACTGCTCCGCACCGCCTGGAGCTACAAAGCGCAGTTTATTTCGATGATCATTATGATGACGCTCGGGATCGGCATCTTCCTCGGCTTCAATATGGAGTGGAAGACCATCGAATATGACGTCGGGAATTTCTTCGAAGAGACGAAATACGCCGATTACCGGCTTTATTCCGAAAGCGGTTTTACAATTTCGGATCTCGAAAAGATCGCCTCGATAGAGGGCGTCGACGCGGCGACGAGATATCTTTCGGTCAATCTTGAAATAAAAGGGAACAGCAAGAAATCTCTCGCGCTGGACGTTTCGGAAAACTACACCGTTTCGATTTTCACCCTGATTGACGGCGCGGAATACGACGCAAACGGAGAAGGCATCTGGCTTTCCGACAAATTCGCAAAGCTCAACGGAATCGGGATCGGCGACTCGCTGACGCTTGAATTTCAGGGGCAGGATACCGAATGCCGCGTCGTCGGACTGATCAAATCGGGCGAACACATGATCTGCCTTGCCGACGCAAATCAGGTCATGCCTGATTTCAACGTCTTCGGATACGCGTATATTTCACCCGCAAAGCTCGGCACGGTTATCCGCGAAAAGGCGCTGAACACCCTTGCTGACAAGCTTCAGACCGCGGGAATGCCGACCGATGCGGCAAGGACGCAGGCGGAGGCGATGCTGACCGACGAGCTCCTGACCGAAGCGACCGACAAGGCGTTTCCGCAGATCAATCTGCTTTCGAAACTGGAAAAAACGGATCTGGAAGACGCCGTTAAGGAAAAGCTCGGCAAAACGCTGATGGTAGTGTCGAAAGAGGATCACGCCGTCTATAAAGAAGCGATGGGAGAAGCGACCGAAGGCAAGGCGATGGGCTCGATCTTGCCGGTGCTTTTCCTTGCCATCGCGATACTGACGATGGTGACTACGATGCACCGCATCGCCGCGCAGGAAAAGACGCAGATCGGAATACTCAAAGCACTCGGCTTCAAGAACCGCTCGATCCTCGTCCACTATTCCTTCTACGGTCTGTTCATCGGAGTCGTCGGATCGGCTCTCGGCGGTGTGCTCGGATATTACGTATGCAAGCTTGTCATGAGCGAAGACGGCATGATGGGCACCTATTTCGATATGCCGGACTGGTCTGCGGCGACTCCCGCCTTCTGCTGGCCTGTTATCGCAGGAACGGTCGCAGTCCTCGCGCTGATCAGTTTTCTTTCGATCCGCGCGCAGCTCCGCGGCACGGCTGCCGACGCGCTCCGTCCGTATACGCCGAAGAATATGAAGAAATCCGTCCTCGAAAAGCTGCCCTTTTTCGGAAGGATGAACTTCGCGACGAAATGGAACCTGCGGGATCTGACGCGCCACAAGAGCCGCTTTGCGATGACGCTGGTCGGCATCATCGGCTGCATGATCCTGCTCGTCGGCGGGCTCGGGATGCGCGACACGATGGCGGGTTTTCTCGATCTGCTCGACAACGGCGTTTCCCACTACGCGACGAAGGTCAATCTGGTTGAAAACGCGGAGCGCGAAAAGATCGACCGTCTGATCGCCGATCTTGACGCCGACTGGGAGAGCTATTCGGGCATCAGTATCGACGGTTACACCGCGACGCTCGATATCGTTCACAACGGAAAAGGAAGATTCGACGTTATCAACGAGGACAACACGCCGATAACGCTGCGTGACGACGGCGTCTACCTCTGCCTGCGGCTGTCCGACCGGGCGAAGATCGGAGAGTATATCGAATTCTCGCCTTACGGCGGCGATGAGACCTACCGCGTCAAGGTCGTCGGATACAACCGGTCGATAATGACCGAAAGCGTAACGATGACCGACAAATACGCCGACGAACTCGGGATCGAATACGGTATTTCCGACGTTTATACTGACAGGGATTCCTCCGAGATCCCGTCGTCCGAACTGATCTCGGGCAAGCAGGACAAGCGGCAGCTGATGGACAGCTTCGCGAGCTTTGTCGAGATCATGGACAGTATGGTGCTCATCCTCGTCGTCGCCGCCGTGATCCTCGGGATCGTGGTGCTCTACAACCTCGGCGTGATGAGCTACGTCGAGCGCT
>CACZSP010000177.1 GCA_902783905.1 uncultured Ruminococcus sp. | reverse complement strand
TTTTTCCGGGGAGAGACGCGAACGAAGATGAAGAATTAAAAGAACGATGAATAATACCAGAAGCAGGGATAAAAAGGATATCGCAAATATCAGGTATCCCTTCATAAAACCTCCTGATGGTAATCTTTATATCCCTTTCCGTATATTTCAAGGGATTTTCCCACGATCATAAACGCGCTGTCATCGATATCCCTGACCGCGTTTTTCAGACCCGGGAAAATATTGTTTTTGACGACGCATAAAATAATCGCTTTTTTTGTATGGGTATAGGCGCCGGTGCCCGAAAGCAGCGTGGCTCCCACGTTCATCCTGTTGATGATCTGGTCGGTGATCTCGTCAGGCTTGTCGGTGATGATATAAACCGTCTTCGAACCCATCGTACCGTAAAGGACAAGATCGTAAACCATGTTTTCGATGACGACTGTGATAAAGGCGAAGACCGTCATATCGAAAGCGTTCTCCGTATGCTTGACGAAATGGTGGACGACGTAATAACCCGCAAGTATGACTATGTCGATGAGAATGTTGATAAACCCGCCGCTGAGGTGCGGACGCTTGCGGTGGAGCATCTTCATAATGATGTCGGTCCCGCCGGTGGACGCACCGTTGCGCATGATCAGTCCGAGTCCGACCCCGAGGACGACTCCTCCGCATACGGTATTCAGAAACAGATTTTCTGTAAATACGACGTCCCTGAGAAGGTTCTGAAAAACTGTAAGAAGCACTGAGTTCAGAGCCGTACCGAATACCGTTCCGACGGTGAACCTCCATTTGAAAACGACAAGGCTGATGATCAGCAGCGGCACGTTGACTAAAAAATATATGATACCGACCGGAATCGGAGTCACGATATTAATCAGGTTCAGCACGCCCATGACTCCGCCGTTGACTATCTGAGCGGGCTGTATGAAGGCGGCTACGCCGAACGAATAAATCACGCAGCCTGCGACGACAAGCAGATATCTGCGCAGGGTAAGGGCTACCTTCGACGGGTGACCTTTATCTTTTGGTAAGGTCCTGTCGGACCCGGAAGATTTTTCTTTCATCGTAAACTCCGCAAGAACGTCTTTCAGATAAATACTTTAAATGCGGCAACGGCGCCGTAAGAGGCAAGCGTCATAATCACCGCTGCAATGCATACTCCGATAAAGGCCGAAAGCATAGCCCGCCAGAACTTTTCTCCGATGGTAGCGCAAACAAGCGAGCCGCACCAGGCACCGGTTACCGGAAGCGGTATCGCGACGAACAGCGCCATTCCCCAGAAGGCGTACTTTTCGATCTTCGGACGGTTTTTTTCAGCTTTACGGTTAAGCCATCCGGCTATCTTGTTGAAAAAACGGATCCTGGATTGAGCCATTTTATCGATAATGAATCGGATAAAAAGCAGTATGAACGGAACGGGAAGCATATTCCCGGCGATCGCGAGCGGCATCGTCTGCCACCACGGCAGGCCGAGCCCCGCTCCGAGCGGTATACCGCCGCGAAGTTCTATTATCGGAATCATCGAACAAAAGAACACGCAAAGCTTCGGTCCGACTGTCTCAAGGAAGAAATGTTCTATCGCTTCAATCATTGTCTGAAAAATCCGATCCTGCCGTTCATAAATCTCAGCATAATAAACACCGATACCGCGCAGATGAGGGCAGCGACGGCAACGACGGCAATAGTTTTTGCGTTAAATCTGTATGGGCGTTCGTTTTCAGTCTTCTCTATCACTCCGGCGCGCTTGAGGAGCGTTGAAAAAGGCTTGTAAAAAATCAGTACGAGGGCGGCTCCCGTCGTGTATTTCAGAAGATTGAACGGAAGCAGAAGCTTCGGTATCGCGGCGGCGACGTCGCCGGTCGAGCTGCCGGTATAGATCGGAACGATCAGGATATCAAGCAGAAGCATAACGGCCGTTCCGACGGTCACTGAAGCGACAAGGGCTATGACGGCGCCGGGAAGTTTGCGGTAGTATCTGTATATAAGACCGGCTACGGAAGCGAAAACGGCAGTCGAGACAAAATTCATAAGGGCGCCCCAGGGACCGGTATCGCTTATCGTCATCATTTCCAGAAGAGCGGTCACGGCGGAAATAACAACTCCAAAAACCGGTCCGAAAAGCATCGATGAAATACAGACGATAAAATCCTTCAGATCGAAAGTAAGAAACGCGACCTTGATGTGAAATACGAGTTCTATAACGTAAGCAAGAGCGCTGAGGATACCGATCATTACGATCGCGCGTATCCCGAATCTGTCCTTTTTCATTAAAAAATCCCCTTTCAAAAAGCAAGGGGAGAAATATTTCATTCTCCCGTCCCGACTTTACGGTCGGTGAAGGGATCTCACCTTCTCGGCTGCCGGATGGCAGTTCGCGGACTTTAACCGCCGGTAATGAATCTCACATATTCCCGAATAGTTTTTTTGGCACGCGCCGGTATTTCCGGAACAGCGCGAATTAAAGACATTCTTTTGCGGGACTGCGCGGAGAAAAGACTCCGCGCAGCCCCGCATCAGGCTGCAGAAATTATTCGATGATTTCGGCAACGACGCCCGATCCGACGGTTCTGCCGCCTTCACGGATAGCGAAACGAAGACCCTTCTCGCAGGCGATGGGGGTGATCAGTTCGACGGTGAAGGTGACGTTGTCGCCGGGGCGGCACATCTCGACGTCGGCGGGAAGCTCGATGGTTCCGGTAACGTCGGTGGTTCTGAAATAGAACTGAGGTCTGTAACCGGTCATGAAGGGCTTTTTACGGCCGCCTTCCTTCTCGGTCAGTACGTAGACCTGGCCCTTGAACTTGGTGTGCGGATGAACGGATCCGGGTTTGCAGAGTACCTGTCCTCTTTCGATCTCGTCCTTGGCTACGCCGCGGAGCAGGCAGCCGATGTTGTCGCCGGCCTCGGCCTGCGGAAGGAGCTTGTGGAACATCTCGACGCCGGTAACGACGACGGTTCTGCGCTCTTCGGTGAGGCCGATGATCTCGACCGAGTCGGATACCTTAACGGTTCCTCTCTCAACTCTGCCGGTAGCGACGGTGCCGCGTCCGGAGATGGAGAATACGTCCTCAACAGGCATAAGGAAATCCAGGTCGGACTTTCTTTCGGGAGTGGGGATGTAGGAGTCGACTGCGTCCATGAGTTCCCTGATGGGTGCGTAGACGGGGTCGTTCGGGTCGGTCGAAGGAGACTCGAGAGCGTCACGGGCGGAGCCGCGGATGATCGGGATATCGTCTCCGGGGAAATCATACTCGGAAAGGAGGTCTCTGACTTCCATTTCAACAAGGTCGAGAAGCTCGGGATCGTCCACGAGGTCGGTCTTGTTCATGAAAACGACGATGGCGGGAACTCCGACCTGACGGGCGAGCAGGACGTGCTCGCGG
>CACZSP010000176.1 GCA_902783905.1 uncultured Ruminococcus sp. | reverse complement strand
TCCCGAAGGCGTCGCTATCATGAAGCTCGAGAACGTCGGCGTTTCGATCACCGGCAACTCGACCAACCCGACCAGATTCCAGCATCCCGTCGCCGGCACCTACAAGAAGTGGTGCGTCGAGAACGGCAAGAAGTACTTCTCGGTCGCGTCGGGCGGCGGCACAGGCCGCACACTCCATCCCGACAACATGGCCGCCGGCCCGTCCTCTTACGGCATGACCGACACCATGGGCAGGATGCACTCCGACGCCCAGTTCGCGGGCTCGTCCTCCGTCCCGGCTCACGTCGAGATGATGGGCCTTATCGGCATGGGCAACAACCCGATGGTCGGCGCCACCGTTGCGGTTGCTGTGGCAGTCGAAGAGAGCGCGAAGTAAGAAAAAGCCTTATTTGAGGTAGTAAATCTAAGACCCCCCGCGGAAGTCCGGCACTCGCCGGACTCCCGCGGGGGGCTTTATGCACTTTAGGCAAATCATAGGAAATAATATCGGCCAACCGTCGGAAAAACCGTTTCGTACTGAAAGATTTTACAAGAATGCGTAAAATTTTTCAGTAGCAGTGAAAGATTTTCTTGATATTTGACAAATCTTTCAGTATAATAATGACAGCAAAAGGCAGAAAACCGGAAATACCTCACGGAGAAGCAACAATGAAGAAAAAACGCCATTTGAATATGAAAGCGGCAGCGGTTTGCGCGCAGGGCTTGATAATGCTCTTAACCTCCTGCGCGAGCGTAGTCGGGCCGGCTACCGGGAGCGCGCCGTCGGATACCGCAGACGATCCGACGGAAAGCGCCGTAACGACGACCGTCGCGCCGGACGCTGTTTCCGCGATCGTTACGACTGACGCGGAGAGCGGCGCGCAGACAGTCGAAAAGAAACTGTGGGACCCCGACGCCGGAGCTGCCGCCATTGAAGCGATACTGTCAAAACTTCCCGAACATCCCGCGGGCGAAGAGTTTGAATTGAAGGTTAACGACGGGTTCGGCACTGTTCTGGTCTCAGGCACAAAGTATCTCACACGTACCGTAGGATACGAGAAGACGGTCATCTCGGACGGGTGGTACAACAAAGTCGAAAGAGAGGCGACGGTGACCGTCGCGCAAAATGCCGCAGACGGTTCTTTCTGGATAGTTGTCAGATACTCCCGGGACAAAGACGCGCTTGCGGCCGCGATAACTCCGGATGAGATCACCTTCCGGAAAATAACGGACAGGTCCGGCTTATCCCAAATCGAAGTTTTCATTTTTAACGAGAGTGCCCGAACCGAAGACTTAAGTGAATCTCTGTTGTTTACCGGTTATCAGGTAAAGCCGTTCAAAACGATCGTTGCGGAAATCAACGACATGTTGACGGCGCTTTATTCCGGTTTTTCGCTTGAGACCTTCGGAGTGCTTGACGGTCTGCCTGCAGAAACGGTCGCGCCGCCCGCGGGAGCCGATTTCCTCTTCGGAGACGAAAGATACCGTGTCGAGCTGTTGAAGGACGACGACGGCCGCCTTGAACTGCTCCGCCTCAGTTCCGCTGCCGGCGGTTCCGTTGAGTTTTTGCTTAACCTCGATTTGGGGTATCCGTTTTCACGCAGCAATTGTTCGGTGGATCTGTTCGTTTTCGCGTATCGGGACGGTGACGGCGGAATAAGAGTGGTCACCCTTTACGAGCAATTTTACAAAACCGATACTACGGGATCCCTGATCTACCGCCCGACATACGCCAGCTATGACTGCGTCGACGGATCTCTTACTCCCGCATTGAACGACCGCCCTGTTGACGGAACGATAGTCCGGCACGACAATCCTGACGAAAATTTCGTGGACTCCACCCACGTATATCGCGACTGCAGGGAACTCTCTCTGCGCGCCCTGACCGAGGCGCGCGCGAAAGCGACCGACTGTCTGATCGTATTCGATTATTATTCAGGCAGGGACGAATCATTAAACGGATATATGACGCCGGGAGAGATCCCGGAAAACGCCGACTGGAAGATCGCCGATACGCTTGACATCAGGTAGGAATTTCAAGGTTCCGATTTGGAATCGTTCCGACTCGCCCACTCATCCTGTCGCTTCGCGACCACAAGGAGAAGGCAGAGACGCGACGGTTCTTTCGGTGCTGCTGACGGTTCAGATATCTTGTCGTTATTACATGTGCGAAATAGTTCGTACCGTCCGGGTGAACGGGGCGCAGTAATAAGTCTTCCCCTTGAGGGGAAGATGTCGCCGGATGGCGACAGATGAGGTGTAGCGACGCGCAGCGGAGCGTTCTTTTCTCGTAATAAATTTATCAGTGACACCTCATCCGG
>CACZSP010000175.1 GCA_902783905.1 uncultured Ruminococcus sp. | reverse complement strand
TGTTCCCGAATTCAGAAACGGGATCACTCTCGAAGAATTTGACGGCTTGATGGAGGCCGCTTTAACTCAGCCCAAGAGTCGTTGAGTGTGAATCGTTAAAACCGTCCCGGGATCACGGGCTCGCATTCTGCCGCCGAAGTAGCGTTTTGTGAGGCGGTTAGATAAGCATTAACAGACCGAGGCAGCTACGTATCATCATTTGTCGGCAAGCTCGACATCCGTGATTCAAAAAATGAAAAGTGAACAGTAATTGCGCTGAACAGTTTTTTCAGTATCAACTGCCTACTGACAATTGCCCGCTGCTCACTGTCCGCTCTTATACCATTTTCCTCCAGTCGACGGCGGAGTCGAATTCCTCCGGGGACAAAAGTCCTCCACGGAGCACAGCCTCCTTCAGAGTGATACCTTCGGTCCGGGCGCGCTTTGCGCATTCAGCGGCCTTTTCGTATCCGATAAGCGGGGACAGGGCGGTTATATTCATTACCGAAGATTCAAAATTACGTTTCATTTTGTCTGCGTCGGCGGTTATACCGCCGACGCATTTTTCGGTCAGCGAGTCGACGGCGTCGGAAAGCAGACAGACCGATCTTATCGCAGACCATCCTATCAGCGGCATGGCGACGTTCAGTTCGAAATTGCCCGACGAAGCGGCGTTCGCTATCGCAAGATTGTTGCCGGCGACGTGCATGCAGACCATTATCGCGGCTTCGCACTGGGTCGGATTGACCTTGCCCGGCATGATCGAGGAACCGGGTTCGTTTTCGGGGATGCGTATTTCCGACAGCCCGCACCGGGGACCCGACGACATCCAGCGGATATCGTTGCATATTTTTATCAGGTCGGAGGCGAGGACGTTAAGTGCGGAGTGAGCTGCGGCAATTTCGGATTTGGCCGAAAGAGAATGGAATTTGTCTGGCGCGGGGAGCACCTCGGTCCCGGAAATGCGCGACAGCTCGCGGCAGACTTCGCCGTCGAAACCGCGCGGGGCGTTCAGGCCGGTACCGACCGCCGTTCCGCCCAGCGGGATCCTGCGCAGCGGCGGGAGAGATCTTTCGATCAGTTCGGCGTCAAAGTCGACCGTCGATCTCCATCCGCCCGCCTCCTGCCCGAAGGTCACCGGTACGGCGTCCATAAGATGCGTTCTGCCGCATTTTACCGTGCCGGCGTATTTGTCCTCAAGTCGCGAGAAAGCCCCGGAAAGACGCTCCAGAGCCGGCAGTAGGCGCTTTTCGGCAAGCAGCAGATATGCGAGCTGAATAGCGGACGGAAAAACGTCGTTCGTCGACTGCGACATGTTCACGTCGTCGTTTGGGTGAAGGAGCCCGTCGCCCGCCGCGGCGTTTCCGACGTGCGCTATCACCTCGTTGACGTTCATGTTCGTCTGGGTCCCGCTGCCCGTCTGCCATACCGAAAGAGGAAATTCGTCCTCCGGGAAATCCGACAGGAGTTTTTCGCAGGCGCCGGTTATCGCCAGTTTTTTTCCTTCCGTCATGCGTTCCGGGATCAGCCGGTGATTGGCCTCCGCCGCCGCCTCTTTTATCATAATTATCGCGCGGATAAGAGAGGGCGGCATCCGGTCGCTTCCGATCCTGAAATTATCCAGACTTCTCTGGGTCTGCGCTCCCCAGGTCCGGTCCGCGGGAACGCTCACCTCTCCCATCGAGTCGTGTTCGATTCTGTATTTCTCGCTCATTTTCCGCTCCGTGTTTTCTCTTGATATATTAAGTATAACACAACGTAGACGATTATTCAATAATAAAACTTGACTTTATCCGGCTTATATGGTAAAATATACAGTCAGAGTATCAGTATTCAAGAGGTTCGCGATATGTCAGCTGAAGAAACGAAACCGGTGGAAGGCAAATACCTGCTGTATATGGAAAAGCCGCTCGTCAGGGAGGGGAACACCCTCTGCTACGGCGACAAGCAGGACAAATGCTTTCTCATCCTGGAAATAATGTCATACAAAAAAGAAAACAAGCAGGAGATCCCCGACAAGATCCTGATCCAGGTCGTCGATTCCAAGGATCCCTCGAAGATCGTAAAACAGGGTCAGAAGGAAGGTCTCAGCGAGGCACTGAAGTTCGGTATCGCCTGGCTCGAGATCGCCAACAAGTGATCTGCACGTAATTATGAAAAAGATTATTTCTGCGGTGCTCGCGCTGCTTCTGACAGTTTCCTGCCTTTTGTTTCTCGGAAGCTGCCAGCTGACCGACTGGCTTTTCGAGCACAGTGAACCCGAGGTCACCACACGTTCCCCAGAAGGAAGCGAAGCCGTCCCGGGAACGTCGGCGGATCATCCGTCGACCGGTGACGAACCGGGAGTTTCGACGTCGGAGGAGACTACCTTCGATATCAGCATAGTCACTCCGGAAACCGGAGGAAGCGGCGGACTTGCCTATCCGGATTATATGACCGGTCTTTCCGCCGACAGGGATTATTCAAAAAACAGACCCGTCGCGATAGTGATCGACAATCTCTCCGCCGCCGTTCCGCAAAGCGGCCTGTCACGCGCCGATATCCTTATCGAGTGCATGGTCGAGGGAAAGATCACCCGGCTTGTCATGATCACGAACAAGTACTACGCCAACGAGGTGTGGGGCCCCGTCAGATCGACGCGGGATTATCTTGTCTCGCTTTCGAGATCTTTCGGCAACGTGCTGATGATCGGAGCCGGGTTCAGTCCGACGGGTGAAAAGCTCATAAAAGACAATTCCTACGATTATCTTGACGGCGTGCACGACAAATACGCCCTGACCGGCTTTTTCCGCGATCCCGCCAGATACAACGAAAGCGGTTACGAGCATTCGCTTATGATCACCGGGCAGGGGATAAAAGCGCTTGCCGGGGTGAACGATATCGCCGTCACCGGCAGTTACGGCAAGGCGCCTTTCAGCTATTCGAACGACAGAGGGCTGATGTCGGGCGCCGGATCCGGAACAGCCGATTACGCGATCGTCAACTATTCCGATTTCCAGAAGGTCCAGTTCGTGTACAGCCGCTCCAACCAGAGCTACTACAGATATCAGTTCGGCAGCAGGGCTCACGTCGACGCCGAAAACGGCGAGCAGCTGAATTTCGAAAACGTTCTCATACTGTTTGCAAAGCACGACGATATTCCCGGCGACGACGCTGGAAGGATCACCGTCGAAACCACGGGCAGCGGAAGCGGATATTACGTAACGAGGGGAAGATACGTCCCGATCACCTGGCAGAGAGCCGGGATCGATTCTCCTTTCACGTTTGCGACGGCGTCGGGCGGAGGACTCACCTTTACTCCGGGAAAGACGATGATCTGCGTCTGTCCCGACACTTTTGCGACCGATTCTTCACGGGTTAGCTTCAAATAAAAAACGGGGATGGATCCGTTCCGGCGTTCATCCCCTTATAAAGGGATGTAGCCAAGCGGTAAGGCAAGGGACTTTGACTCCCTCACGCGTCGGTCCGAATCCGGCCATCCCTGC
>CACZSP010000174.1 GCA_902783905.1 uncultured Ruminococcus sp. | reverse complement strand
GCGAAATACGTCGTTGATTTCCCGTCGTGAGAATGAAACGTTTATTGATTCATTTGTCAGGGAGTACAGTTGAATGAAAAAATGTTGTTTTAAGGCGCCCCGTGGACGTTAAAACAGCCCTTTTTACATTCGGCTGGAATCAAATTTGCGAAAAATACTTGACACTACCTAGATGTGCGCGTCGGATTGTGCGGTATTGCCTTAATATTTTCAGTGGTCTGTCGCGTGCGCCCGCGCGGTTTCATGAGCGGTTTTCATTAATCTGTCGCCGCGACCGTTCCCGGCGTACTTCTCACCTCTCCGCCGGAGATAAAGACCGCTTCGAAATCAAAGGTCCCGGAAGCGTACAGTTCTCTGGCGGCGCTCTCCCCGGCAACGAAAAAGGCGGTCGCGAGCGCGTCTCCCAGCGCCCCGGCGTTATCTGCGTCCTTCGTTATGACCGCTACGCTGTCAAGTCCGCCTTCTGCGGGAAAATAGGTGGCTGGGTCGATTATATGGTGATACCTCTCCCCGTCGATCTCATAGTATCTTTCATATCCGCCCGACACCGAAACGTATCCCGAATCGAGGCTGACCGTGCAGATAACGCCCGACGTGTCGTACGGATCGCGGATACCGACAGAAAAAGGCTTTCCGTCGGGTTTTGTTCCGAAAACCGCAATATTGCCCCCGAATGATATAACTCCGTACCCTACTCCGGAATCCTTCAGATATTCGACTACGCGCTGTTCGGCTTCTCCCTTTGCGATGCCGCCGAGATCGGCGTTGCGCATTCCGGCTTTATACGGTACTCTCGCGCCTTCCTTTTTTTGCGGAAGGACGCCGCTTTTTTCGGCTTCGCGCCATCCTTCGATAACGTCCCGCAATCCCGGGAAAAACGCACCTCCGGTCGCCTCCGAAACCGTTTCCGAAAGCGAAAGCAGCGCAAGACCGCTCCCGTCCGATTCCCCGCGGTTGAAACGCGAAAGAAGGCTGTCCGGATCGTCGGCGTCGTAAAGAAGCCTTACCTCCTCGGTGATTTCACGGCATTTTTCGAAAACGGTATCGCAGTCGGGAAAAGACGGATCTATCTTCACAGTGATCAGGGTATCCATCGAGAAAAATGAGTAACTGCGGTAGGATACCTTTTTTTCGCATCCGCCGAAGAAGCATGCCGCAAATATGACCGGCAGCGCGGAAAGAAAAGCGATCATCCTTTTCACGGCGTCTCCCTCCCTTTCCCGGCACGACCGAGCAGAAGATTTACAAGCAGACCCGAAACGGCGCCGGCGGCCGTCGAAAACACAAGCATCGGCGCAAGATAGTAAAATACCGCTCCGCTTCCCGCGATCAGGGACGCGGCGGCAATCTGCCCGAGACAATGCGCCGACGCGGACGCCACCGACGCCCCGATGAAGCTGAAAGTACCGTCGGGCAGGAAATCGAGAATGACGAGAACCGCAAGCGACAGGGCGGTCCCCGCCGCCGAAAGAACAGCCGAGACCGGTGACCCGAAAAGGAGAAAGGACAGGACGACCTTTACCCCCGCGACCGCCGCGGCGCCTCCCTTACCGGTATAATACATAGCGGCCAGTATCGCGATATTACCGAGCCCGAGCCGCAGTCCCGGCAGCGGAAGCGGAAGCGGCGGAAGCAGAACGTGCTCGGCGTAGGACAGCGCAAACGCGGCGGCGGCAAACATGCCGCAAAGCGCGATCCGTCTCGCCGTCCCGCCGTCAGCCCGCGACCGCATCGGCCTCTCCTTCCTCCCCGCCGAGCGAAAAAATCAGCCCGGCCGGGATACATACTATCGTCTGCCCTTTTTTGGTTATCCTTCCGGTCCTTACGCAGTCATTCCCGGGACAGTCGGACGAGGCAATTTCAACACCGCCTCCGGATATAACGGCGTTAAGAGTGTAACCTCCCCCGCTGAATTCGATCTCCCGATCCTCGTAAAGCGGGTACCTGGCGGGCTCGCCGCCTCCCTGCCGGTACACGTACAGATATTGAGGTTTATCCTTTCCGGCCGAAAAAAACATCAGAAAAAGAGCCGCCGCTGCGACAAGCACGACAGCCGGTATAATAAGATCGGCTTTTCTGGCTTTGACAGCGAACACGGCTCTTTCCTCCGGGTGAGACAGGGTTGCCGGACGCCCCGGGGCACGGGGCGTCCGGCAGCCGAATGTGATTTATCAGTTTACGTACTGTCCGATCAGGTTTTTGAAGTATTCGATAAGTCCGGACAGTCCGGATCCTGCGTCCCCTATTTTCGGGATGATTATCAGGGCGACGATTATCGCCGCTACGGTCAGTAAGATACCGCAAACGACTCCGACGATAACCCATACGAGGACAGCCCTTGAAAAGTTCTTTTTCGACGGGTTTTTAAGTGAAAACGCGGTTATGATGCATACGACGAGTCCGACTACCGGAATCGCGAACAGGAGCATCATCCAGAAGTAATATCCTGTCTTGACCGGAGGATAGGTTTTTTCCTGCGGCGCGACGGTCG
>CACZSP010000173.1 GCA_902783905.1 uncultured Ruminococcus sp. | reverse complement strand
CTGGAACACGCTGTCGGCAGAGGTGTAAACGATGAGATCCCCGGTCTCGATATGCTTTTTACCGTAGTCGCGTATCACGTCGGTCCCCGAATACGGTCTGTTGCAGAGCACTCCCCTGCCGGTCAGACGGGAGAATTCCTCTATCACTTCGGGCGGGAATCCTTCGGGATAGGTCGGGAGCGGTTTTTCGGAAACGAGTCCGGCTATCTCCCAGTGACCGATGGTCGTGTCCTTGCCGTTCGACGCCTCCCGCATCCTGCCGAAAACACCGGCGGCAGACGCGACGCCTCCGCCGACGCCCTCGATATTGAAAAGGCCGAGGGATGCAAGGTTGGGACAGTCGAATGCGGGATCGTTTCTGACGGCTCCGAGAGTGTCGGAGCCTTCGTCGTTCCAGCGCCAGGCGTCGGGCGCCTCTCCGACGCCGAAGCTGTCGAGAACGATAAGAAATACTCTTTTGGCCATATCGGACTCCGTCATCCCTCCGCCGTTTCGAGGGCGATCTCCATCATTTTCGTGAAGGAGATCTCACGCTCTTCGGCGGACGTGTTTTCCTCCGGATAAACGAAGGAATCGCTTACGGTGCAGATAGACAGCGCCTTCTTCCCCGCCCGCGCGGCGTTGCAGTAGAGGGCGGCCGATTCCATTTCGACCCCCAGCACGCCCATCTTCTGCCAGTCCATGCCGCTGGAGGCGTCGTCGTAGTACATATCCGACGAAAAGATGTTTCCGACCTTGTATCTTGCGCCCAGGCGTTCGCATTCGGAGGCGGCGCGGCAGAGAAGTCCGAAATCGGCTATCGGAGCGAAAGTCCCCGGAAGTCTGAACTGGGACGCGTAGTTTCCGTTGGTGCAGGCGCCCTCGGCAAGGATAATGTCGCGCACGTGAAGTCCGGGGTCGAATCCCCCGCAGGACCCGACGCGGATGATCGCTTCGACTCCGAAGAAATTGAACAGCTCGTATGAATAAATGCCGATCGACGGCTGACCCATACCGGAAGCCATGACCGAAACTCTTTTCCCCTTGTAGAAACCCGTGTATCCCTGAATTCCGCGAACGTCGTTGACCAGGCGCGCCTCGTCAAGAAAACGTTCGGCGATAAAGCGGGACCTTTTCGGGTCTCCCGGCATCAGCACGGTTTTTGCAAAGTCGCCGGGTTTCGCGGCAATGTGCGGCGTCGGCGTGTTCATTTCCCGCCCGCCTTTTCCATCGCCTTGACCGCTTTGACGACGCGGCTGGTGCCGAGGCGGTCGGCTCCGAGGGCGATGAAATCCTCGGCGTCGCGCAGGTCGGCGATCCCTCCGGCCGCCTTGACCTTTACTTCGCTGCCCGAATACTTTCTCATAAGGGCGACGTCCTCCCGGGTGGCTCCTCCGGTGGAAAAGCCGGTAGACGTCTTGATGAAGTCGGCTCCCGCCGCGGTGACTATGCGGCAGCAGCGGATCTTTTCGTCCTCGGTCAAAAGACAGGTCTCGATGATGACCTTGAGGATCTTGTCCCCGCACGCCTTTTTTATCTCGCGGATCTCGTTTTCAACGAAAGCGTCATCCCCGTCCTTCAGCGCTCCGACGTTGATCACCATATCTATCTCGTCGGCGCCGCGCGATATCGCGTCACGCGCCTCGAAAACCTTCGACGCCGTGGTATTGTAGCCGTTCGGGAACCCGATAACGGTACAGATCTTCAGCCTGCCGCCTGCGTAATCCTTTGCCCTTTCGACGAAAGACGGCGGGATGCACACCGACGCGGTGCCGTATTTTATTCCGTCGTCGCAGACCGCTCTGATCTTTTCCCAGGTCGAGTCCTGCGCAAGCAGAGTGTGATCGCATTTCGAAAGAATTTCGCTGATTTCCATGTTTTTCGACTCCTTAAAAGATTTTCTTGACCGCGGATTAAAAATGATTTATAATAGTATAAATATTATTTTAAACTCCGGGCGCCGTCCGCCCGGAAGACGGAGAACCCATGTCGTTTATTCTTATCGTGATAATCGCGCTGCTCGCGCTTCCCGCCGTCGGCGCGCTGATTGTGGGAATAATACTCATAGCCGTTTTTTCGAAGGGAAAATCCGAGATCACCGGAGGTCTGACCGGCGAGGATCTCAGATACGCCGTTCAGAAAGCGCGGGAGGCGGAAATCAATCCCGAGCCGAGAACGGTATTCGGAGCCACGTCTATTTATCTTCCGCGCATCACCGCCGATTTTCCCGACTACCATAACGAAGAGGCGATAACCGCCGTAAAAAAACTGATATTCGAATACCTTGCGATCAGATACGAAGGGCAGGAAAGCTTTTCGGATTCGAACACCGATCCGGGACTCGAAAGAATGGTGGACCGCTCGCCGGGGCACACGATAACCGATGAGAAGGTACACGCCGCGGCGATCAGCGATTACCGCAAGACGAACGAGTACGCGACGGTGACCTATCAGGCGTCGGTCGGATACCGGCTCGACTCGAAACCGGTCGAGGAAAGATACGCCGTAAAATACACGCTCAAGCTCACCGAAAACGACGTTGCCGCAAAGCTGCTCGTATGTCCGCGCTGCGGAGGAACCTTCGGATCGACCGCCGAAAAGGAATGTCCCTTCTGCGGTTCTCCGGTGATCCGGGATACGGTGCTGTCCTGGAGATTCACCTCGATAGAACCGTCGTAACGCAACGGCAACATCATTATATCACAGTTTTTAATACTTTACAATACATTATTTCCCGTAAACGACTTTACGGATGAAAGAGAGATTATTATGGACCGCATACTGAACCTTCTCGAACAGGACGCACGCCTTTCCGCCGAACAGATCGCCTCGATGATAGGCGAGGACGAAAAAGCCGTAGCCGCAAGGATAAGAAACTACGAGCGCCAGGGAGTCATACTCGGATACAACGCCCTCGTCGACTGGGACAAGACCGACAGGGAATACGTTTCCGCGATAATAGAGCTCAAAGTTGAACCGACGCCCGACAGGGGCTTCGACAAGATAGCCGAAAGGATCTACAGATATCCCGAAGTCGAAAGCGTCTCGCTCATTTCAAGCGCCGGATACGACCTTTTGCTTACGATGAAGGGCAAAACGATGAAGGAGATCGCCTATTTCGTCGCCTACAAGCTTGCGACCCTCGAGGACGTAAGATCGACCGCGACACATTTCGTACTGAAAAAATACAAGGAAAAGGGCAAACTCTGCGAGCAGTCCTTCAGCGACGAGCGCGATCAGGGAATGATCTGAAATGGATTACCGGAACCGCCTTTCCGACAGCGCCGTTTCGCTGGAGCCGTCGGGAATAAGAAAATTTTTCGATATGCTGTCCGGACGCCGTGACGTCACGGCGCTGACCGTCGGCCAGCCGGATTTCGCGACTCCCTGGCATATCGTCAACGCGGGTATCGAAAGCCTGCGGATGGGAAAGACATACTATACGGGGAACGCCGGACTTCCCGAACTGCGCGACGAAATTGCCGGATATCTGTGCAGACGCTTTTCAGTCCCCGCCGACCCGTCGGGAATAATCGTGACCGTCGGGGGATCGGAGGCGATCGACCTCTGTTTCCGCGCCATGCTCAACCCGGGTGACGAGGTGATCGTTCCGCAGCCGTCCTTTGTATGCTACGGCCCGCTCGTCACGATGGCGGGAGGAAAACCCGTTTTCGTCGAAACCTACGAAAAGGATTCATTCAAACTGACTCCCGACAGTCTTCTCGGCGCGATAACAGACAGAACGAAACTTCTCGTCCTTCCCTACCCCGCCAACCCGACGGGTGCGATAATGGAAGAGGCGGATCTCGAGCCGATAGCCGAAATATGCAGACAAAAGGATATCTTCGTCCTTTCAGACGAGATCTACGCCGAACTGACCTTCGGAGGAAAGAAGCACTGTTCGATCGCCTCTCTTCCGGGAATGAGGGAGCGCACCGTACTCGTCAGCGGTTTTTCCAAGGCGTACGCCATGACCGGCTGGCGCCTCGGTTATTCGTCCGCGCCGGAGGAAATCACGAAGCAGATGCTGAAAATACATCAGTACGGGATCATGTGCGCGTCGACGACGGCGCAGTACGCCGCGGTGGAGGCGCTTCGCGAGGGAGACGGCGACATTGAATTCATGAGAACCGAATACGACGGCCGCAGACGGCTCATCGTGTCGGGATTGCGCCGGATCGGCATACCCTGCTTCGAGCCGGAAGGCGCATTCTACGTTTTCCCGAATATCGGAGTTTTCGGCCTGTCGAGCGAAGAGTTCTGCTCACGCCTTATGAACGAGGCGGGAGTCGCGATAATCCCCGGCACTGCCTTCGGAAAATGCGGAGAGGGGTTTGCGAGGATTTCATACGCGTATTCTATCAATCACATCACCGACGCCCTTGCCGGAATCGGGAGATTCATCGAATCTTCCGGCCTTTCATCCGAAAAAACCGGGAAGAAAGAAGACCTTGCGATATGAAACGAATTGCTTCGCTGATACTTCTTTTGTCGTTCGCGTTTTCACTTGCCGGATGCGTAAAAAACGCCGGGGACGGTACGACCGTCCCGGAAACCGACCCGGAAACCGCTCCGGAAACGACGACGGAGGAACCGGTGCCGACCGGAGACGAAGTGACGGTCCCGAACGAAAAATCGGTTACGCTCACTCCTTCCGATCTCGGACTCGATCCCTGGCTCGCCGACGGGATAGACCCCTCCCTTCTGTCGGTCGAAACACTCGAAGACGGAAGTATCCGCCTGACCGCGCTTCGTCCCTTTGAAGGGGTGCTGACGGTCCGCAACGTTTACGCAGAAGAGGCGACGGTAGCCCTGTCCGCGGGGAAACGCCTCGATCTCGAGGCAAAGATCACTCCGTTCGTCATCGGAAAACACATTAACGCAGCGGATAAAGGCCTGCGCTCCGGGACCGACGCGACCGTCATTATTCAGAAATGCATTGACGCTCTGTCGGACGAGGGCGGCGGCACCGTTTACCTGCCCGCGGGAAAGTATACGCTCGGCTCGATAACTATGAAGCCGGGAGTCGCTCTCCGCCTTGCGGGATTTCCGAGAAAGGCGACGAACGGATACGACCTTCAGACCAGAAGAGATTATTCGTACGGCGTCTTCGCCGTAATCACCACCAACGGTTCGTCCAGAAACAACATTTTCGTCTACAACACCCCTCTCCCGCAGGCCTACTGTACCGAGGGGACGTCGGACTTCAGCGTTTCCGGAGGATTCTGGGACTGCCAGTCGAAGATGAAGTGGTCGGCAACGGCGTGCGGCAAAAACATAGTTTTCGAAAACGCGGTTATAAAGGATCTGCCGAACAATCACGCGATGCAGGTCGACGGCTGCGAAAACTTTACGGTACGCAACGTTATGTTTGCCGGATACACCTTCCCGACCGACGGCGTGCTGACGCGCGAAACGATCCAGCTTGAATCCACGACCCCCGGCGCCATTACCTCCGACCACGCCAATTCTCCGATCCTCGCCGAGAACGGAGACTATCATTCCTGCAGAAACGTGACCGTCGAGGGGTGTTATTTCGGAAAAAGCGATAAATCGGGTTCCCAACTTGTCGCTCTCGGGCATCACAGCTCCGCCGGATCCCTGATTTGCGACGGGCTCGACTTCAGGGACAACGTGATCGACAATCCCCTTTTCTGCGGTCTGCACCTGCCAAATATGATAAACGTCCGGATAACCGGCAACCGCTTTATTTCAAATCAGAAATCGACTTCCGCCTCACTGGGTAACGACTCCGCGCTGATTTCCCTTTATTCGTTTTCGTCCGACAACACGTTTTCCCACAACGGAAAACAGTTCTGTCACGCTTTTTCGTACGAACATCCCGGATGCCAGAACTACGTGATCGAAGACAATGAATTCACGGTCGGGAACGGAACCTTTCTCCGCGCGCTGAAAATCACCGGGGCAAGTATTTCCAACCGCAACTCGGCAACCTACCTTACTTCGTCGGATTATTACAGATACGAGTCATTCGGAGGCACCGCGTTCAAAATCAACGGGTACGTCCTTCGCCGCAACGTGGCGGCAAATATCACGTTCAGAAACAATTCCATCGATATCACCGCGCGCCCGGCTTACGATGACTGCTTCGTTTCGCTGAAAAACGTTCTCGGCTTTTTCGAAAGCGGCACCTCGATAACGCTCGGCAACAGCGCCTCCTTCTCATCGG
>CACZSP010000172.1 GCA_902783905.1 uncultured Ruminococcus sp. | reverse complement strand
GACGAGGTCGGACGCGCGATGGCGAGCAATCCGCGCACGGCGATCGCAAAGTATTCCGACGGGCTGCACTACGCCTTCATCGTGTCCGACGGGCGCGTCAGAAACAGCGCCGGGCTCACACTCTTTGAACTCGCAACGTTTCTGCATGACGAGCTCGGGGTGAGCGAAGCATACAATCTTGACGGCGGAGGATCGTCAACGATGTATTTTAACGGAAAAGTGGTCAACAATCCCACAACAAACGGCAGAATACAGGAAAGGGCGGTGAGCGATATTGTCTATATCGGATAAGCTTGGAGGCAAGCGGCTCACCGGCTTTGCACGCAACGCCGCCATCGACCTTTTCGTATCGGCCTTCGTTATGCTCTTCGGCGCCGTGTACGAGCATTACAGCTTCGGAGTATTCTCGTTTTATATGTTATACGCCTTCGTCCCGTTTTTCATCCTGGGGATGTTCGAACTTCAGGCGGGCTTCCTTGATAACCTTCGGTTCGATCCCTGGGCGCTTCGGATTGCCAGATGGGGGGTCGTAGCGGCGACGCTCGGCTCGATCTTTAAGGGGGTTCTCGAAATATACGGGACGTCGAGCGATCTGACGGTCGTTTATCCGGTTGCCGCCTGGGCGCTGTTCGCCGCGGCGCTGATAAAAGGCATCGCCGGTCTGAAGAAAACACGGTAAAAAAAGAAGCACCGGCTGTCGGTCAACCCGGAAAGGGTGGCTGACAGCCGGTGCGTTTTGGTGCGCCGTTATTCGGTTTTTGCTTCCGTCGCGGTGTTTGCCGTCTGATCGGTCGGGATCGATCCGAGGATCGGAAGTACGTTCTCCGCTCCGCCGACGAAATACTCCGGGAGCTTTCCGTCCCACTGCTTAGTCTTGTAGTACTCGATGAGTTTGTCGGTCAGCGAATTGGCGATCGCCTCGTTGATGGCTGCGTCCTTCCTTCCGGCGTACTCTGCGGCGTCCGCCTGAATCTGGAGTACCTCTTTTTCCGCCGCCGCCTGGATCTTTGCGACCTCGGCCGCGGCGTTCGCCTCGATCTTCTGGCGCGCCGCCTCCTGCTCCTTTTCCATGGTCTTCTGCTGCTGCTCGGTCTGCGCCTTCAGGAGCGCCTGCTGGGCGACTACCTTCGCTTCGACGGAATCGGTGAAGGAATCGGAAAAATCGATGTTTTCCACCGAGGTGCTGACGACCTCGATATTGTAGGCGCCGAGCTGGGCGGTCAGCATTTCGGTGATCTGCTTTGACAGGGCGTCGCGGTTGTCGACGAGGCTTTCGGCGGTGTATTTCGCGATCACGCTCTTGACGACTTCCTGGATGCGCGGCTCCATAACGGTACGGTAGTAATCGGTTCCTATCGTCTTATAGATCGTCTGGGCGTTCGCCTTTTCGATCTGGTAGTTCATCGAATAGGAGATTATCACCTCCTGGATGTCGCTTGAAAAGCAGGAAAGCTGAAGAGTTCTGACCTGGGTGCGGTTGTCCATCGCGACTACCCTCTGCAGAGGGGATTTGAAGTGAAGTCCCGCCTCAAGGGTGACGTCCTCCACCTTGCCGAAGGTCGTAAGGATGCCCGTGTGTCCGGTGGGTACCGTCACCAGCGTCGCAAAGAGTATGAAAACGCATCCGAAAAGCGAAAACAGCTGGCGCGGGTTGATCTTCCAGGTTTTTCCTCCGTCGCGGAACCCGAGGAAGAAAAAGAGGATGAGCGACGCGATGATTGAAACGATGATCCAGAACATGTCTGCCTCCTTTCCGGGACGGCGGACAGACCCGTCCGCGGGCGGAGCGTCCGTTTGCGGCGCTCCGGGATATTATCGGTGCAAGGGGGATTCCTTTTCACCGTTTTCTGTCCGGTGATATTATTATATCACACAATCACGTGACTGTCAATAAAAATCGTACGAATATGTAAAATATTTCGGTGACCGCGCGCGGACGGCGCAAAACCGTTTTTTTGTCTTGAAAAGCGGAGTGAGGAGATGTATAATATATATAATTATCGGCCTTGAAAGAAAGAGGAATCCGCCGTGGCGAAAAAGTCGAAAAAAAGCAGAAAGATCGGAAAATCACCCGCCGTTCTCTGGTATCCCGTCAAATTTTTCGCGAATCTGTTCTACCGTCTGAAATACGGTGTCAGGGTCAGCAACGCCGCGATCAAGGGCCACAAAGGGCCGGCGGTCGTTCTTGCCGTTCACACGTCCGGAAAAGATCATATACTCAGCGGGCTTGCTCTTCCCGGCAGACCGACGTTCGTCCTCAGCGAACATTTTTACGCGAATAAAAAACTCCGGCCGCTTCTCGAAATGATGCGGACGATACCGAAAAAGATGTTTTTCCCCGACTCGCGTGCAGTCCGCAGAATTATCCGCGCAGTCAGAGAGGGAAATACCGTCGTCCTGTTCCCCGAGGGGCGTCTGACATGGTATTCGCGTTCTCTTGAAATAACCGCCGGAACTGCTGAGCTGGTAAAGCACCTGGGAGTCGACGTTTTCGTCCTTACCGCGGAGGGAGCCGGACGCAGCTTTCCGAAATGGTCTAAGTCGGGCGGCAGGCGCGGAAGGATCGACGTACGTGTCGAAAAACTGTTTGACGGCGCGGCGCTTTCGTCGCTCGAAATAAAAGATATCGACGGGATCATCCGTTCCGCCATGCGCCACGATGAAGAAAAGGCGGAGCCGGGCGTCAGATTCAGAAGCCGCGATACCTCCGCCGGACTGGATACCGTACTCTGGAAATGTCCGGTCTGCGGCGGCGTTCACACTCTCGCCTGCGAAAAATCCCGGATCGTCTGCCAAAACTGCGGGGCCGAAGCTTCCCTCGACGAATACGGAAGGATATCGGGCCTCCCGGCGGGAACCGGGATAGACTCGGTAGCCGCTTTTTACGAATCCTGCGCCGCGTCGGTGGATATTTCAAAACCGCTCGCGCTCGACTGCTCCGTCGGAGCAACCGATACGGACGGTTATCTGCAGAGAGATATCGGAAGAGGTATACTTACCGTCGTCCGGGAAAAAATCGAATTCCGCGGCACCGTAGAAGGGGCGGAGACCGTTCTTTCCCGCACGTCGAGGGACGTCGTCGCCTTTCCGGTGACTCTCGGGGATCATATCGACGTCTATTTCGGCGGACGGCTGTTCATCTTCACTCCCCTTCCCGATCCGCGGGACGCGATTGTCGCGGTCGCCTATCTCGACCGGGTCACGGCGGAGAATAACGAAAAGAGAGAGTAATCGTATGCATACACCTCTTGCGGAGCTTAT
>CACZSP010000171.1 GCA_902783905.1 uncultured Ruminococcus sp. | reverse complement strand
TTGCCGCTTTTCAGTTCGATTTCCGGCGAAAAATCGCGCAAAAACGTCGCGGCCTCGCGACGAGAAATTACTCGACGGGTTGTTTAACAACCCTATTATATGATGAAACGGTTGTTACAGGTATATCGTCTCCCCTGCTCCGAGGACTCTGCGCTTTCCGTCGATCGTGACGTACAGATCGATATCGGACGGATTGTATACACGGTCTTTTTCCGTCCTGACCGATTTCACCGCGTCCTCGTAGGAGAAGATCTCGCCCACCGACGCGTACCAGAAATCCTCCGGACGGTTTCCGTATTTCTCGCAGAAATCGATGAGGACGTCCCATCTGCCGGCGTTTTCGAAATCGTGCGAATGAACGCCGAAACAGTAGAATTTCAGCTGCCCATCGTCGGGAAGCGCCTCGTATTCGGCGGCAGTTTCGGTCATGCAGGTGTAGTTAGCGGTGTAGGACCATTCCGTCCTGTCGGCGGGAAGCGAATAGCCGGTTGATCCGCGCACGTTGCCGGTTTTTCTTATGGCAGCGAAACCGAGCTTTTTCAGCCGGTCGATCACTTCGGCGTTGTCCTGCTTCCCGCAGGGCCAGACGTATCCCGTGATCTTTCCCTTGCCGAACACCTCCTCCAGCTCCCGCTGGCAGTCGAGAACGCATTTTATGTATCTTTCGGCGTCCGCGATATAAGTCCATGCGTAGGTGTAGATGCGGAATATCCCCTCTTCGTCGGTAGGATAGACGAGACTTCTGTCAGCCGTCGCCTCGTCGAACGGCACGTCCGCAAAGGCGTATTCCTTCCCGTCGGCAAAAGCGTAGGCGTGATATCTGCAGTGATTGGATATCTCGTATCCGCGGTAGAGCCGGCGGTAATCGTCGGCGCTCATATAGGACTTGAGCGGCGTCCGGAGATTGAACGTTCCCTTTATCCCCGCCGGCTTGACGTAATTCATAAACTTCCTGTCGAGAACGACGTTTCCGTCGTCTATGGTAAACGTGATGCTTTTTCTAACCCATCCGGGGTACCAGTTCAGATCGATCATAACCTTTTCTCCTGACTTTTTCTTATTCAACTGCGCGTGATATACCGGAATACTTTTCCGCGATTTTTTTCATGTCCTCCAGCATGTCCGCCTTCCTCCGCGGATCGCGAAGAAGCGCCGCCGGGTGAAATACCGCGGTCATAAGGAAATTTCCCTTTTCGACCCACTGACCGTGCATCTCGCTGATACGGTATTTCGGATCGATAAGGCGCATTGCCGCTATCCTGCCCAGACAGACGATGATCCCCGGACGTATTATCTTCACCTGCTCGCGCAGATATCCGATGCAGGCGTCCTCCTCCGCCGGAAGCGGATCGCGGTTTTTCGGTGGGCGGCACTTGAGGATGTTGGCGATATATACGTCCTCTCTGGGTATGCCGACCGCCGCCAGATATCTGTCGAGCAGCTGTCCGGCTCTTCCCACGAAAGGAGTCCCCGAAAGATCCTCCTGCTCGCCGGGGGCTTCTCCGACGAACATAAGACGCGCGTCGGGATTGCCGGTGCCGAATACGCAGTTTGTCCTTGACGAAGCGAGGGGACAGCGGACGCAGCCGGCGCAGACTTCGTTTATCCCGCAGAGAGCGGCTTCCTTCTCTTCCCGTCTTCCCATCGCTTCAGTTTATTCCGAAAAGCTTTGCCGAATTGCTCCAGAAGATCTTTTCGATATCATCCTTCCCGAATCCGAGCTTATGCATGGCGCGGATCGCCGACGCCATCTCTTCGTAGATGAAGAAGGTGATCCTGTCCGCCTCCGGGTAGTCTATCTCCCGCATGTGTCCGTCTTTGAGAACGATCTCCGAAGGACCGAGAAGTCCCTTCGGAACCTCGTTGATATAAAATCCGTTTTCCGAGCGGCGTCTCGCCTTCATCCGGAAGATCGGGAAATCCGAGCCGTAGATAAAGCGGTCGGGTCCGAATTTTTCGAGCACGCGCTCCATGACGTTCTGATTGGTGTTGGCGGTGAAATCCCAGATAGTCGTTTTGCTGTCCTTCAGGAAATCGAGGGCGTCTCCCACGTCCTCGTCGGCGTAGGCGCGGCCCAGATGTGCGATGATCAGACGGACGTTCGGGTATTTTTCCTCTATCTCGGCGATCTGACGGTAGTTGACCGGATCGGCAAGTCTTCCCGGGCGCGGTATATGCAGCTGGACAATCCAGCCGCGTCTGTCGGCAAGCGCCAGATGCTCGTGAGTCAGAAAATCAAAGATGCGTATCTCGCTGTCCGGAATATAATCCGGAGCGTAGGAAAGATAGACCTT
>CACZSP010000170.1 GCA_902783905.1 uncultured Ruminococcus sp. | reverse complement strand
TCGAAGCGGGAGCGATGAAGAAATCGCTGGATTCGCTCATAAGGTAGCGAAGAAGGTCCTCGGAACCTTCTCTTTTTATTTTGTCGCGGTATATTTCGACGAATTCCGCCTTCTGTTCTGCGCATTCGCGGTCTGTCATGGCGTTACTTCCTTTCGTTTTGACACGGTAATCGTTATTATATTTATTTTACCATATTACAAAAACAAATACAAGTAATAATTTTTTGTTGCATTATCGCGCTCTTAATGATATAATATGCGTGAAAAACTATACATAAAAAACGAAAGCAGGAAAAAATGGACAACGAGCAAAAAACAAACGCGGCCGAAGAAAAGAAAGCCGCCCGCGAAAAGATCTCCGAGGTAATATCCGAGATCGAGAAGGTCATCGTGGGTAAAAGACCCGAGATAGTCCTTCTGCTTACAGCCATGCTTTCCGGATCCCACGTTCTTATCGAGGACGTTCCCGGAACCGGAAAAACAACTCTTGCCGCAACGGTCGCCAAGGTCACCGGACTCGAGTTCAAACGAGCTCAGTTCACCCCCGACGTTATGGCGTCCGACATCACCGGATACAATATATACAACAGACAGCGCGAGGAATTCGAGTTTCGTCAGGGCCTTGTCATGTGCAACCTGATGCTGGCCGACGAAATCAACCGCGCCTCCCCGAAGACCCAGTCGGCTCTTCTCGAGGCGATGGAGGAAAACCGCGTGACGGTCGACGGCGTGACCTACGCCGTGCCCGATCCCTTTATGGTCATCGCCACCCAGAACCCGACCGGTTACGTCGGCACCTATCCTCTCCCGGAGGCGCAGCTCGACCGTTTCGCTCTCAAGATCAGGATGGGCTATCCTTCTCCCGAGGAGGAGATAGGCATCGTCATGGCGCGCCGCGGGGCGAACCCGATCGACAGCGTACGCAACGTGCTGTCGGCCGCCGATCTGCGGGATTTAAAAGCGGAAGCCGCCGAAGTCAGGGTGGACGAGGAGCTTTACCGCTACATCGTGACGCTCATCGGAGCGACGAGAAAGCATCAGATGCTTACTCTCGGCGCCTCGCCGCGCGCGTCGGTCGCTCTTCTGCATCTGTCGCAGGCGTACGCCCTCATCCGCGGCCGCGACTACGTCCTTCCCGACGACATCGCCGCGATCTTCCGCCCGGCTATCGCCCACCGTCTCATGCTCCGTCAGGACGCGAAGCTGAAGGGAAAATCCGCGGAGGAGATCCTCGGAGAGATCCTTCGCTTAACCGACGTTCCGTACAAGGGAAAAAGAAAGACAGCCGAATAATTTCCTGACATGTCTTCCAGAAAGAAAGAAAAAAAGAAAAGCACCGGAGAAAACAAGGGGCCGAAAAGGTACCGTTCGGTGTCGCTGACCCGCGGAGCCTGGCTCTGGCTCGCCGTCTGGCTCGCCGGGATCGTGTTTACGCAGATGCTGCGTTCTCCGGCGTCGAACATCGTTTTCGGATTTCTGACAGTCTTTCCGTTCATCCTCCTTCTGTACACTCTGACGTCGAGAGCGTCGGTCAGGGTCTTCCTCACCGACGACAACAAAATGACCGAAAAGCTGAAGGAATTCGATTACGAATTCCGCATATACAACGAATCGATCCTTCCGTACCCTTTTATCGAGGCGTACGTCGTTTTGCCGTGCTCCGACAGCGTTCGGTGTTCCGAGCGCCCGGTCAGGGTCTCTCTGCCTCCTCTCTGCGTATACAACGTGAGCAACACCGTGCGCTTCCGTTTCCGCGGCACTTACGACATAGGAGTCACCAGCTTTTACGTTTACGACTTTTTCAGGATCTGGCGGGTCAGGATAGACGTGAACAGCTTCGAAAAGATATACGTCCTTCCGCGCAGACTGCATATTGACGAGGAGGAGTCGAAAACCGTTTCAGACTCTGCCAAACGTATGAGCAAAACGCCAAACTCCTACGAGAAGATCGAAATTTCCGACGTCCGCGACTACCGCCCGGGCGACCCGCTCAAGAGCGTGCACTGGAAGCTCTCGTCAAAGACGGAGGAGCTGATAGTCCGCGATTACAACTCAGGATCCGTCGATTCGACCTATATATTTGCCGATATGTCCTCTCACTTCCCGTCAGAGCCGCCGCTGCGGACGGAGGAGGAGTTTAATCTTTTCCGTAAGAAGAATAACGGTCCGGAAGGCGGTGAACAGCCGGGAGCCGCGCTTGCCGAGCCAAATCTTCCGGTATCCGACGAGGCCTATTCGGATATGAACGAATATCTTGCCGACGGAGTAGTCGAGCTTGCCGTGGCGTCGGTCCTGCGCGAGCTTCGCGACGGCAAGAAGGTGTATCTCGTCTGGTTCGATTCACGCGCCGAAATGGGCGCCTGCTGCTACGAGCTGAAGACGGCCGCCGATTTCGATCCCGTATTCCCGATATTTGCCACCGCTCCGTCGACCGACGCCGATTCGAGCGTCGACCGGCTGACCTCCATCGTCGGAGACTCGGAGGACGCGAAGTTCGTATTCGTCCTTCCGACGCTTGACGACAGGACGGTGGGCGTTCTGTCCGCGCTTCCCGGCAGTTCGGGGGGATCGACCGACAGCATAAACGAGGCGATAGTATATCACGCGCCCGAAAGATACGCCGATCCCGACGCTTTCGACAGATATCTTGAGGTATCGGCGCAAGGACTGGCGGAAAACGGAATCAGACTGATAAAGGGCGATCCCGCGACGGCGTCGGTCGTATACGATACGGCGGAAAAAACGGAGAAAAAGTCGTGAAAAAATCCAGGAAAGAAACAAACGCCGGCGCCGTTCCCGAAACCCCGGCGCTCGACGATAAAAAGGCCCGCCGCGCTCTGCTGAAAAAGCAGAAAAAAGAGAAGCGCGAGAGGAAAAAGGAATATCGCGAATATCTTCAGAAGAGGAACGAAGTACCCGAAAGATCGCGTCCCGTCGTCTGCCCGCCCGACAGGGCGTCGCTGACCCGCGGCAAGGTGATCCTCGGATATATCTGCAGGATCGCCGTCATCTTTCTGACGGTATTCGGAATCTCTCTTTTCCTGACCGACGCCTTCGGACTCAGCGGAGAATTCCCGGCGCCGGTGCGCCCGGGATTTATATTCCTCTGGTCGCTCGTATTCACCGCTCTCTTCTCGGTCGCCGCCGTGGCGGCGCCGAGGCTGCCTTTTGCCGCGGGCGGGATACTCGCTGCCGCAGGCCTTTATCTTACCGTCCTGCCCTTCGACCGCCTTGCCGAAATACCGTACAGCATTTATTCGGCTGTCTGCGCCGCGTTCAACGCCTCTCTCGATCACATGGCGCAGGTCGGTTACTACGCGATCACAAAGAACAGGATCGACTTCCAGCTCGTCGGAAGCGAAGAGGAGGCGATCCGTGCCGGGATAGTTCTGGTCATACTCGTTATCAGCGCGGTATATTCGTTTTCGCTCGCCGGAAGAATAACCGTTCCGAAGCTTATCCCCGCGGTCATCGTGTCCGCAGGGATTCCGGCGCTGGTTTTCATTTACAATATTTCCCGCTCCAACTGGGGCGTATCGGTGACCGTGTCCGCCTTCTGCGGAGTGCTGGTGCTTGCGGCGTACGATATGATCTTCCAGAAGAAGGTCAGAAAAGGAGAATCGAAGGCCGCCGGGATCCTCTGGAAGGACGACGAAAAAAAGCCGGATCTTGCCCGGATGAAAGAGGAAAAGCGCGCCGCCCGGCTTGAAGCGCGCGCCGCCCGCGCCGAGAAGAGAAAGCGCAAAAAAGAACACGTCGTGACGGTGGACGAGGAGCTGACCGACTATTTTTCCGCTTCTTCGAAAAAGAAGAAGGAAAAACGCGCTCCCCTGACGAAAGCCGAAAAGGCGGAGGCGCGCAAAAAGAAAAAGGAAGAAAGACTGAGTAAAGCCGAACTGCGCCGCGAGGTCGCCGAATTCAAAAAGAAGAAGGCGACGTCGTCGAGAGCGGCGTGCTCACTCGGCGGATTCGCCGGACTTGCCGTTTTCATCGTTGCTTTCGTCGTAATGTTCTTCCCGTCGCTCATCACGAACAAGCCCTTTTCGACCTTCAAGGCGCTTGACGACAAATTCGAGTACGTCAGGACCTACGTGACGGCGCTGCTTATGGGCGACGATCCGATGCTCGACATCCTGACCTTCGAAAACGACGCCGGCAACTTTGCCGACAGGACGACCGAGCCCTATCCGAGATATTTCAAGGGAACACCCGTCTTTTCGGTCGGTTCAAACTCGCGATACAATATTTATCTGCGCGGCTGGATCGGAACCGATTACGACAGCGGGACCGGAATGTGGTCGTCGGCGACGCCGGGAAGCGATCTTCTCGCCGAGTACAGGCGGCTTTTCGGAACCACGATCGATCCTTCCGAGACGCTGACGTACAACTTTTACGAACTTTTCGATCCGGGATCGATTCCCGGACCCGACGAACTCGATTATCTCAAGAGGACGAAATCCAGTACCTCGAGGGGATACGTCGTTTCGATGGTCAGCGTAAAGTCTCTCGATAACAAATCGAGATCGAAAATGCTGTTCATGCCGTCCTATCACGTCCGGTCGTTCAACGTGACCGGTAAGCTTTCATCCGGCAAGGAGAC
>CACZSP010000169.1 GCA_902783905.1 uncultured Ruminococcus sp. | reverse complement strand
CTTCCGCGTCAGATCAAAACTCGCGCTTATCAGTCCCATCACCTCGTCGTCCCCAAGCCGGTCGTCGAGGGTCGCGGTTATCCACTGCCGGTGGTTCATGTGATAGGCGGGATAGACCGCGCCCGACTCAAACAGAGAGGGGCCGGCCTCCGGGTCGGTTTTGAGATTTATCGCGTCGCATCTTCCGGAAAGCAAACAC
This sequence comes from uncultured Ruminococcus sp., assembly GCA_902783905.1. Classification (GTDB taxonomy): domain Bacteria; phylum Bacillota; class Clostridia; order Oscillospirales; family CAG-272; genus CAG-390. The sequence continues at coordinate 4,614 of CACZSP010000169.1, read as the reverse complement.
CCGGGAAGCACGGAATACGAAATATTCATGATCAGTCCGAACCATTTCCCGCTGTCCTTATGCCTGAACACTCCCGACGAGCCGTATTTCTCGTCCGAGAAGGGAAAATCGGGACGCACACCGTATTTTTCGAATATCAGACCGGTTATCCGGTTTGCCTGATCGGAGGCGAAAACGACGCCGTCGCAGCAGTCCCGAGCGACTTTTTCGAGCAGTTCTTCATATTCTCCGCGCACAGCTCCCACGTAAGCCCCGGTATAGCCGGGAGCCCGCAGCGGCGCGTATTCCTCGCCGTTCATCACGTCGACGACGCTGCCCGAAAGCTTTCCGTCCTTCACTGTCAGGGTGACCGAAAAGTCCCCGTCCATTATTCCGGTACGGTAAACGTATCCGTCGTCCGTTTTTTCAAATCCGAACGCCCGCATCCGCGCGGGTATGAAGCGCTTTCTGCCGAAAGCGGCCTCGGCCTCAAACTCACGCATCGTCTTATCGGTCGACGAAAAAGGCGCTTGTGAATGCCTTGAAGCCTTTTGAATCTGTGACGACGAACCGGAACCACGACACGGCCGGAGAGATCCTGAAGGTCTCGGACGCGAGCGTCTCTCCCTCCGGGGCGTTTTTGTTCCGGAAGCTTCTCGTGTCGGTCAGCAGGGCGATCGACACCGCGCCGCAGGTATTTATTTCCGCGGTCCTGCTTTCGTCGTCGTAGGTCACGCCGAGGATCCTCGGTCCTTCGTTCATATAATTGCCCGACGAGGCATAGAATCTGCCCTCGGTGAGAGCTTGCATGACCGTCCGGTACTCCAGCTTCCCGGCGGCGATCCAGACGCATCCGGCGTAGGAATCGCACTGCGGAGAGTCGTCAGGGTGAAGGTTGTGGTTGTCGTCGGCGGCTACGGCGAAGATCCGGTTTCCTTTCCGAAGCATCGCCTCGTACGCCTTTCCGTTGTCGGCGTCGTATCCGGTTCCGACGGCGCAGCTGCCGTTTCTTATTTCCATCGCGTTCATACCCGTGTATTCGGAATACTCGGGATAACCCTCCAGCGACCAGTCGGGATGGTTGTACGTCACGAAAAATCCGGCTTTTCTCGCCGTGGAAATCATTTCATTGATATGCCCGGGATCGTAAACGCGGACGTAATCGGGGCCTGCGGCATCCCAGTTCATAGTCGCCGCCAGCGCCGTGGCGGGACCCCAGGTGTATCTCGAACGGTGCAAACAGGCGGGAACGTCGTTGTCGGGATCGGTCGCGATAAAGCACAAATGGCAGCATTTCGCGACTTCGAACTTCGGCGCCGGCTCGGTGATCTCGACTTCGTATCCGTTGAGAGCCAGAAAACCTCCGTACGAAAGATCGTTATGCCGCAGAAAAACGTCGTGATCGGTAAAAGCTATAATCGAATAGCCGTGGGCCATATAATCCTCTCTCAGCCGCTCCACCGTCTTCCGTCCGTCGGAAAGCGTGGAATGGCAGTGAAGATTCGCGCGGTAGTAGTGCAGTTCTTCCGATTCCTCGGGCAGCAGTACGCGTTTCATTCCGAAACAATCCCTCCTTTATCGGTATCGACTTTTTTTATCAGATCCCTGACGACCTCTCCCGCGATCAGCAGTCCGGCGACCGGCGGGACGAAGGCGACGCTTCCTGGAATATCCCGGCGCACGGCGCTTTCGCGGGCCGACGCGTCGCCTTCTTCCGCATCGGCGGCCGAATATCCGTCGGCGCGCGGTCTGACCGGCTGCTCCTCCGAATAAACGACCTTCAGCTTTTTGATTCCGCGCTTCCGGCATTCGGCGCGCATCACCTTTGCCAGAGGACAGGTGCGCGTTTCGTAAATATCGGCAATGCGGAAACGGCTTCCGTCCAGTTTGTTTCCGGCGCCCATCGCGCTGATCACCGGCACGCCGTGCCGCTGCGCCCGTATGATTATCTCCAGCTTTGCCGTGACGGTATCGACGGCGTCCACAACGTAGTCGTATTCGTCAAAAGAAAACTCATCGGCGTTTTCCGGCAGAAAAAAGCATTTGCGGACGCCGATCTCGGCCTCCGGGTTGATATCGAGCATACGCTCTTTCATCACGTCGACCTTGTATCTGCCGAGGGTCGACGTCGCGGCAATGATCTGCCGGTTGATATTGGTCAGGGAGACCCTGTCGTTGTCGACAAGTTCGAATCTTCCGACGCCGCTGCGGACGAGCGCCTCGCAGACGTATCCGCCGACGCCTCCCGTTCCGAAGACCGCGACCCGGCTCTTCCGCAGTCTGTCCATCGCTTCTTTTCCGAGCAGAAGCTCCGTCCTCGCAAACCTGTTCAACGCAAGACCGTCCTTTCCGTTCACGTCAAAGTTTCAGCACGGCGATGATCTCGTCGCCGTCCCTGTCTCCCGTCTCGACAAATCCGAAGGAGCGGTAAAGATCCCGGGCGACCGTGTTTTCCGGCTCGTAGGAAAGCTCGCAGTATTCGGCTTCCCCGCAGGGCAGGGTGCGGACAAAATCGAGCGCGAGTCTCAGCGCCTCCCTGCCGTACCCTCTGTTCTGGTATTTTCTGTCGATCATAAAGCGCCACAAACTGTAGTTGTTTCTGAGTATTTCGGGCGCTTTTTCTCCGTACAGTTCATACATTGCCGCCTCGTTGTATCCGATCATAAGAAAACCCACGAGCTTTTTATCATCGTATATTGCGAAAGGGAACGCCGTGCAGTCGCTGCCGGCCGCAAGATAGGCCTCGAGAAGGCTGTTCGCGTTCGCGGCTACAAAATTCTTCTGCTCTTTTTTCACTCTGAGATCGACGACGTCCCAGAGATTTTCAGCGCTTATTTTTTTCAGACGTATCATTTCAGCTCCGATCGTAATATCGCGGCCTTCAGAACTCCAGCCGCATGCTGACGATCTCCTGCCATTCTCCGCTCCTTGAGCGGAAACCCAGAGGATTCCTTCCGCATTCGACGAAGCCGAAACTTCTGTACAGCGCGATGGCACGGTCGTTTTCGGCCACGGCTTCAAGTTCGACCTGCGAGTATCCCGCTTTCCGGGCGCATTCGATGCACGCACGCATCAGCGCCCTTCCGATGCCGAGACCCCAGTAATCCTTGTCGACCGAGACGCCGAAATTCGCCCTGTGCTTCGTTTTTTCGTATCTTCCGATCCTTGCGATACCGGCGTTTCCGACCGCCCTGCCGTCGATAAAGGCCACGATCTCGATCCCGTCCGGGCTGTCGGTCATACCCTGCAGGAATTTTCCTTCCTGCTCTTCGGTGAAGGTTATCTCATCCGGATAGGACGTCAGATAATCGGTCTGGCCGTGCGTCAGCCGGAAAACGCGCAGAACCTCCCGCGCGTCTTCCGCCGTTCCGTTGCGCAGAACGCATTCTCTCCCGTCCTTAAGCGTTATCGTTTCATAATAATTCATTTGTTTTTTTCTCTTTTCGCCCGTTTTTTTCTTCTCTGCTCTCTGTTGTCCTTTTCCGACTCGAACAGCTCAACGGCGGCGTCGGTCATCTCGGGGCTCCAGGCTTTCCCGTCCGGTTCGGATTTTTTCATCCACGGGCAGTAATCGGCGTAATCATCGTCGAAAACTATGGTATAAGGCGGTCCGCACCTGTCGTTGACGTGGGCATAAAGACGTCTGCACCCCGTTATCAGTTTCTCGGCTTCGCCTCCCGGCATTTTATCACGCAGCTGTCCGAATATCTGCGCGTTTATCTCGAAAAGCTCCCAGGAGCCCTGAAAAACCACTTCGGCTCCGCCTTTTCCGGTTTTTTCGTCGTACGCGGCCTTCCAGCCGATGCCTTCTTTATATTTCATTTCCGTTTTTCTCCTTTTTGTTTGCGGATGATGATCAAACCAGCTGCCCGGGCAGTTTAAGTTTCACCTTCGGCGGAAAGCTTCTGTCGAACTCTTCGCACTCCGCCTCGTCGACGTAGTACCCCGCAGGAGTCTGATATACTCCGGTGACCTTGTCGAGAAATCCGCGTTTCAGCTCGCGGCAGAGAAAGAAGGAATCGTCCTCTCCCTCGGGCAGATCGTGATACCTGATCCCGAACTTGCGGGCGTAATCAAATCCGCTATTTCCGTAAAAGAGTATATTCCCCTCGAACAGCACGGCGCCGAAGCCCATGGCGGCGGCCGCTTCAAGAGAATAATCCAGCAGCTTTTTGCCGTATCCCTGCCGCTTGAGATCATTGGCGATACATATCGGGCCCATTGTCAGAACGTCGGTCTGCAGCCCGTTGTCGTTGTCTATTACCGTTTTCATAAAGATATTCTGCCCGATTATCCTGCCGTCCTTTTCCATTACGACGTCAAGATCGCGGACGAAAGCCGGATCGTCCCGGAGAAGGTGAATAACGTAATGCTCGAGACACCCCGGGCGGTATACGTTCCAGAAGGATTCCCTGACGAGCTCTTCGACCTCTCTGTGATCCTCCTCCCTCTCGGGGCGTATGACGAACCCCTTTTCTCCGTCGGTGCGAAGGGCTTCCGCTTTCAGGAAATGATCGAATCTTTCGCGGAGCAGCGGCAGACCGTCACTGATCCACCATTCGCCGCTGACGCCGCCCGACGTCATTCCGCCGTGGGCGAAGCGGTCCACTATGATGAATTCGCTCCACGCCCCCG
>CACZSP010000168.1 GCA_902783905.1 uncultured Ruminococcus sp. | reverse complement strand
TGCTGCTCGCTTGAATTATTATTTACAGTCCGTAGGGGCCGATCCGTTTCGCGTAGCGAAAGGGTTCGGCCCGCATTTTCATTGAAACGAATCCTGAACCGGGATTCTACGTTCAATGCGGTTCAGTTGTATTAAAGAATAGAGCGCTATACATACAAAATAATTATAGTAATTAAAATAACCTTGAAACGCGGCACATATCAAACATCGCGGAGCGACGAAATTCGTCGCTCCGCGATGTATATCAAGTGAACAGCGTCAATGATTTGCCGCTATGCGGCATGAATTGCGCTACGCGCATGAATTGCAGCTGCGCGCATGAATTGCAGCTGCGCGCATGAATTGCAGCTGCGCTGCATGAATTGCTGCTATGCGGCATTGATTGCGGCTTCGCCGCTATCAACTTTTCTTCTCGTGATACTCTTCTTCCGTATTCACCGCCCAGACGTCGCGTTTGTCGTGCGAGCCGGAGGAGAGGGTGCGGACGGCTTCGAGCGCCGTCAGCATCGAGTGGTCCATATTGTTGTATCTGTGCTGGCCGTTTCGGCCGAGGCACCAGAGGTTTTCAATGCCCGAGAGCCAGTCGCGGAGGGTTGCAAACTCGGAGTAGGTATCGAAATAGGCGGGATACGCCTTTTTGACTCTGAGCCGCACGGCGTCCTTTACGGCGTCCTCTCCCGAGATCACGCCGATAGACGCAAGCTCGCGCTTTGCAAGGGCGATAAAGTCTTCGTCGGACATGTTCCACATATCGTCGCCTTCCGAGCAGAAATACTCGAGCCCGATCCAGACGGTGTGCTCCGGGTCGGCGACGAGATATGGCGACCAGTTGTTGTAGATCTGAAGGCGCCCCAGCTTTACGCTCCTGTCCTGGATGTAGATCCAGTTGTCGGGAACATCTCCCGTTAGGGTCTGAACTTTTGTCTTATTGACGAGTGCAAGTTTGTCGACGAGCATTCCGACGGTCATATAGTCGCGGTAGGGAAGTCCTTCGGCGATCCGTTTTTCCTCTTCGGGGACGGCGTCGCCCATTCCGGCGACAAGGTCGCGCACCGGCATCGTGGAGAAGAACTCGTCGCCGGCATAGACGCGCCCGTCCGCCGTCGATACCGACGCGATGCGGTTTCCTTCAAGCTTGAGAGCCGAGACGGGGCAGTTCATCACGATCTCGCCGCCCATCTTCTTTATGTCTTCCGCCATATACTCCCAGAGCTGGCCGGGACCTTTTTTCGGGTAGAAGAACTCCTCTATCAGAGACGTGTTGACCTTGCGGTTTTTCACTTTGAATATCTTGCCGAAGGCGTCCTTGAGGATGCCGAATATCGACAGCCCCTTGGTCCGCTGTTTTCCCCAGGAGGCGTCGATCTCCGACGGATGTCTGCCCCAGAGGTTCTCGGTGTAGTATTCGAAGAACATCTCGTAAAGCTTTTTGCCGAAGGAGTTGACGTAAAGGTTTTCAAGGTTCGTCTCGGGGCGCTTGTGAAAGACCGAGCCGAGATAGGAGAACCCGACCTTCATCGTGGTGGCAAAACCGAAGTTCTTGAAGGTCTCCGCCTTCAGGGATATCGGGTAGTCGTAAAACTTGCCGTCGAAGAATATCCGCGACAGGCGGCGGCGAAGAAGGAAGGTCCTGTCGACGGTCTCCGGGTCGGGGCCGTCCTCCGGCAGCTTCTTTTCGACGCCGAGGATCCTGTCGTCCAGCGACGGCTTGCCCTGGAGCGGCATGAGCTCGCGCCAGAGCTCGTTCACCTCGTCGCTCTTGGTGAAGAAGCGGTGGCCGCCGAGGTCCATCCGGTTGCCGTGATACTCGTGCGTGCGGGCGATGCCTCCGATGTATTCGCTCGCTTCCAGCACTATCGGATGATATTCGGTGTGCTTCAGAAGCGCGTAGGCCGCGGTAAGTCCCGCGGGACCGGCACCTATGATTATTGCCGTTTTTCTTTCGTTTTCACTCATTTCGGGATTCCGTTCCGCCGCCGTGTCGGCGGCATTTTTATTCGGTATAGGGAGGGAATGGGGACAGCCCGTGCCGGTCAAGGTCCTCCGGGCGTATCCAGATCTCGCTGACCGGGTCGAGCCCGTCCGGCATATCGGGATCGGGAATATACTCGCCGAGACAGTAAATATCGTTTTCGGAATAAAAGGTGAGCGCCCGGACCCGGACAAGTTTTATCTTTCCGTCCTGCCTGCCGTAATAATCCGTTACGTGTTTTTCCGTATACTCAAGCGGGGCGTCGGGGTTGGCTCCGGGGGTGCGGTCGACGGTGATCTGAACCGAAGAAACGGCGATCAGTCCGTCCCCCTGTCCGAAAACGGGGGAGAGAAAATCGGAAAGCTTTTCGTTCTTTTTGAAGGAACCGTTTCCGTCCCCGAAAAAGAAAACGTATTTTTCGCCTCCCGGAAAGTTCGACGTCATTACGGCGATATCGGTCGCTCCGTCGAGGTCGATGTCGCAGACGGTCAGTCCGTAATCGAGACCGTCACCGTCGGAAAAAGCGTGCCCCGCGCGCTTTGCCGAAACGGTGAGATCGGCGGTGACTTTGCCGTTCTCCGTGACTTCGACCGAACGGATCCCGTCATCGGATCCCCATGCGCGAAACTCGAAACGTCCGTCGGTCTTTACCGTCAGAAGACGTCCGTATCTGCAGGAGGAAATAAGAAGCACCGCCGAACAGAGCAGAAGCAGCGCGCAAAAGCTTTTCTTGACAGTCATGCCTTCCTCCTTTATAAACATATTAATTATACAATGGCGAGAAATAAAAGTCAAGTTTTTGTTTGCGGGTGGAGATCCGCCGCATTCACCTAAAAAAGAAATCAAAACGCCCCGCGCTGTTGATTTGTCGGGCGCGGGGTGATATAATATTATACGGATTTTTGAGATACCCAGGAGGGACAGATGCCGAGCGTGACCGAAGCCGTGGTGTTTGATTTCAACGGAACGATGATATTCGACTCGCCGATACACGAGGCGGTCTGGAAGGATTACATACCCGCTCACGGAGGCGTTCTCGGCTCCGAGGAGGAGTATTCGAAAATACTGTTCGGATGTTCGAACAGGTTCATACTTACACACTATTTCAAGGATCTGTCCGAAGCGGATATCGCGCGCATGACCTACGAAAAGGAGGCGGAATACCGCCGCAGGTGCGCCGTCGACGAAAAGGCGTTCCGGCTTGTCGACGGTCTGCGCGAGTTTCTCGACGCCCTGAAGGCCGCGGGAGTGCCGATGACCATCGCCACCGGATCGGAACGGCTCAACGTGGAGTTTTATTTTTCAAGCGAAAAACTCGGGCTCGGAAGATGGTTCGACCGTTCGCTTGTCGTTTACGACGACGACACCTTTCCCGGAAAACCCGCGCCCGACGTATATCTGCGCGCATGCGAGAAGATCGGAGTCCCGCCTTCCCGGTGCCTTGTTTTCGAAGATTCCATGTCGGGGGTGACGTCGGCGCACGCGGCGGGAGCCGGACGCGTGATCGCTGTCGGACGGGATTCGGAAAGGGTCCGCGCCGCCGCCGGCTTCGTTGACGCGGCGATCCCTGATTTTTCTGGGTGGAGAGAATTGCCCGAGGTAAGGGAGATTTTGGGCTAAGTTGTCAGTAGGAAGTTTGTAAAAGCTGTCAGTGAGCAGTGGCACCGGAAGAACGGCCGCGTCCTTTACCTTCCCCTCGGGGGGAAGGATGTTGCGGGAGCAGTTTATTATCGTTGTTTTGTTTTATTTTAATCCCGCAACAGGATGAGGGGGGCGAGTCGAAACGGTTCCGGAGAATAATCGAAAGATCATCCGGCGCCTCTGTCGGTTAAGATATCTTATCGTTTCGGTAACCCTCATCCACCGCTGACGCGGTCCCCCGTCTCGCTGCGGCGGGTTCAGCCGGAACGGCTGACCTGGTCACTGGCGCGGCTCTGACAGCCCCCCGTT
>CACZSP010000167.1 GCA_902783905.1 uncultured Ruminococcus sp. | reverse complement strand
ACCGTGCAGGCGTTTATCTCCTCCGACTCGTCGAGCCGGTCGAGAAGGCCGCGTTTGCGCAATAGCCTTGCTCCGACGGTCGCCACGTCCATAAGGCAGACCGGCTTGTTTTCGCGTCCCAGCTCGCGCCGTGCGTCGAGATAATCCCGCCAGGCGGCTTCGGCGTCGGGATCCTCGAATTTCACGCTGTCGATATGCGTGCCGAAGGTGGTGTGCCGGCAGTGATCCGACCAGTAGGTGTCGATGACGCGTATCTCGGTGACGGTGGGATCGCGCCCTTCGCGTCTGAAATAGTCGCGGCAGAAGCGGACGTCTCCCTCGTCCATCGCGAGCCCGTTTTCCCTGATAAAACCGGAGATCCCCTCCTCGTCAAGTTCGCGGAAGCCCTCGAAGGAGCCGACGGGCGCCGGCTTTTCGTATTCGGTCACGAGAGTTTCGGGTTTGTCGAGCGACGCCTCCCTCGCCTCCACCGGGTTTATCACGTGTTTTTTTATCTTTTCGATATCACCGTCCGAAAGACTGCCGTAAAGAGCGTACACCTTTGCCGAGCGGATGAGCGGCCGCTCGCCCTGAGAGATGATCTGTACGCACTGCGCGGCCGAATCGGCGCGCTGATCGAACTGCCCGGGAAGGAATTCGACGGCAAAAACCCGGGCGCCCGAAAGATCGGGCTCCGCCGTCGCGATATCCGCCTGCGGCTCGGAAAAAACCGTCTTCGACGCGTATCCGAAAAGCTCGGGATCGATGTTTTCGACGTCGTACCTGTTGAGGATACGCAGATCTTCAAGGCCTTCGATGCCGAGAAAGACCCGAAGTTCGTTTTTAAGTTTGGCGGCTTCCTCGGCAAGCTCTTTTTTCTTTTCTGAATAAATCCTGTAGACCATCCGGTTCAAATCTCCGCTTTCAGTGCTTTCTGTCCGATGTCGCGGCGCATAAAGGCGCCTTCGAAGGAAATTCTGTCCGCAGCCGCGTAGGCCCTGTCAAGCGCCTCGCGCAGCCCGGGAGCCGTGGCGCAGACTCCGAGAACGCGTCCGCCCGAGGTGACGAGACGCCCGTCTTTTCTCGCGACGCCCGCGTAGTAAACGGTCGCCGGGATATCTTCGGGAACGTTAACGGGAAAACCCTTTTTATACGACGCGGGATACCCGCCCGACGCCATTATGACGCAGGCGGCGCTTCCGTCGCGCAGTTCGACCTTTTCGTCCTTCAGCCGTCCCCCGGTGACCGCAAGCATGTGAGAAAGCAGATCGCTTTTCAGCAGCGGCAGCACGACCTGCGTCTCGGGATCTCCGAAACGGCAGTTGTACTCGATTACTTTCGGTCCGTCCTTTGTCAGCATGAGGCCGAAATAAAGGCATCCTTTGAAAGTCCTGCCTTCGGCGCGCATCGCGTAAATCGTCGGCAGAAAGATCCGGTCAAGGCACTCTTTTGCGATCTCTTCGGAGTAATACGGGTTCGGAGCCACCGTTCCCATACCGCCGGTGTTCGGGCCGAGGTCTCCGTCGAGCGCGCGCTTGTGATCCATCGACGAAACGATCGGAACGACCGTATCGCCGTCGGTCAGGGCGAGGACCGAAACTTCGGGTCCCTCGAGATATTCCTCGATGACTATCTTTTCGCCGCTCTTTCCGAATTTTTTGTCGATCATTACCGAGCGAACGGCGTCAGTCGCCTCTTCTCTCGTAAACGCGACGGTGACTCCCTTGCCGAGCGCCAGCCCGTCCGCCTTTACGACGGTCGGTATCGGGGCGGTCTCAAGATATTCGAGCGCCGCAGCCGGATCGTCGAAAACCTCGAATTTTGCCGTGGGTATCCCGTAGCGCTTCATAAGGCGCTTGGCGAACACCTTGCTTCCCTCGATTATCGCGGCGCGCGCCGACGGACCGAAGCAGGGTATCCCGGCGGCCTCCAGAGCGTCGGCGCAGCCGAGCACGAGCGGGTCGTCGGGAGCGACGACGGCGTAGTCGATATGATTTTTTACGGCGAAATCCACTATGGCGGGGATATCGGTCGCACCGATATTTACGCACTCGGCGTCTCCCGCCTCTTCCATCCCGGCGTTGCCGGGCAGGGCGTATATCTTTTCCGCGAGCGGGCTTTCACGCAGTTTTTTGATTATCGCGTGTTCTCTTCCCCCGCCGCCGATAACTATTATTTTCATGATGATACTTCCTTTTTGCCGATAACGGTTGCCTGTTGAAATGAAAAATTAAAAATGAAAAAATTAAGTTTCTATTTCTTCATTTTTCATTTTTAAGGCAATACCGCACAATTCGCGTGCGTAGATTGGCGAGATCATTTTTTCGCCTGTTT
>CACZSP010000166.1 GCA_902783905.1 uncultured Ruminococcus sp. | reverse complement strand
TAAGCGAATAGGATCCGAGCTTCAGCGTTCTTCCGGTTCCGACGGTTATCGGGGAACGCAGGTCGCAGTCTCCGTAAATCGTTACCGTGGCGGTTTCCGCCGCCTCTCCCATTGCGGTTTCAAGGTCGTTAAACCACTCTCTGGAAACCAGCCCCCCGCCGGAACCGAGAGTGTCGGCGCAGACCTTTGGAAGATCGCCCGTCTTTGTCGTGTGATCAAGCGAGATCCACCCGCTGTAAGGTTCGCCCCCCATCAGGCAGAAAATTCTTCCGAAACCGTTTGAAACCTCGGTAACGTAAGCTTCGTAGCCGTAAGGAAGCACCTCGAGCGTCTGGGACGCCGTAGTGGCGTACTGGCGGATTCTCAAACCGTATTCGTTTATAACGGTATACATTCCGGGGCCGTAACTGCCGGTTGACGTTCCGGTACCGCTCTGAACGTCGTCCGGCGGCGTGTAGTCACCCGATCCGCTGTTGACGGCACGGGTGAGCGCCTCGTCCTCGAACCATACGACGCCTTCGTAGGTAAACACCGACGGGCGTCCGTAAAACGCCTCGAACTCCGAGATCGTGCACTTTATAGGATCCCCCTGGGCGTAGGATTTGTTTCCGAATTTCGTGGCGAAATTATCGGTAAAATAGACGTAGCCGTCGATCAGCCCGTGAATCAGCATCGCGTGACCGTAGATCTGTCCGCTTGCCGTCATGGTGGACTGGAACCCGACCACGATATTCGTCGCCACGCGGCACTGAGAAGCGATCTCGCGGAGAGCGTAGGAAATCGAACCCGCGCTGCAGTGGATCGTGTGGATCTTCCTTCCGCCCGTCGATCTCGTTTTGCCGAGATAGGTATCGAACACGTCCTTTCCGTTGGCCCCAACGTAGCCGAGGTTGACTCCGAGCAGCATAAGCTGAAGAGAAACGTAATGGGAACACCAGCCCGAAAAGTTGTACATCCGCTCGCCGCTTCTCGCATACTGAAAATCAAGAGCACGCTGATAAATCGTCGAAACCTGCGCCATCATCGATTCGTCGGTCGGGACGGATACGGCGGCGACACGCCGCGGATATACGTACGCGGGCAGCAAAAGCAGTACCGCAAGCGTTAAAGCCGCGGCTTTCTTTATGAATTTTCCGATAAATCTTCGTGTCCGCATCCGTTTTCACCGTCCGGGAGTGTTCTGCTGATAAAAAACCATTAAAATTATACAATAAAAAAACTCCGGTGTCAACCAAAAAACTTGAATTCTCCCGTAATATATGATATAATAATTCAATAATAAAATCGTACGCCGTTCGGCAAACAGTCCCTCGGCGGAGAAAGGATTTTTTATGTCAAGAAAACAGTTAGCGATAATCCTCGCTTCCCTCCTCCTTCTTGCGGCTCTTCTGCTGACCGGATGTCAGAAGGGCGGAACGGAAACGACGAGCGCCGAATCGACTACCGCCGAGCCGGCGCAGACCGACGAAGTCACGACCGCTCCCGACGACGGCAAGCTTGTACTCATCAAGGACGGAGTACCGAACGTGGTTGTCATCCGTCGCGACAGAGGAACCAGCAGCGACGCAGACGTTCACAACGCGGTTAATATCCGCACAAAGCTCGAAGGCTACTGCGAAAAAGGAACGACAACGGGTCTTATCAATACTGACTGGACCAAGGACGGAACTCACGACGCCGACGCGATCGAGGTACTCGTCGGGTGCACCAACTATGCCGAATCCACCAAGGTGGCAAACTCGCTGAAATTCGGCGATTACGCCGTCAAAGTAATCGGAAAAAAGATCGTCGTCATGGGGTTCACCGATTCCGCCATCTCCCGCGCGGCCACCGCGTTCACGAACAAACTCAAGGAACTGGCGGTCAAGGATGAAAACGGCAAGACCACCATCACCGTTACTCCCGAAGACCTGGATACGAGCGGCACCGTAAACGCCGTCATTTCGAATCTTCCTTCATACGAAAACGGAACCTTTTCCGCGTGGTATGACGCGGGTGACAACTGCGACGAGATCATAATCGAAAAAACGACGGAAGACGCCTTCAACGCATACCTGACAAAACTCAACGCAGCCGGCTTCAAGGAGCACGCGTCTCACACCATCAAGGACAACAGCTTCCGCACGCTTTATACCGCCGACTACACCGTAAACATCGGATACTTCGGATATGACAAGACGGTCCGCCTTATCATTGAACCCTTCTCCCAGGCATCCCTCTTCGGCAGCGAGGCCGACAACAAGTACACCGCAGTCACCACCTCTCAGATCACCATGATCGGACTTGAGTACAAGAAGTCCGACGGCGGATACGCCAGCAACGGTATGTCTATCCTCATAAGACTCACCGACGGACGGTTCATCGTCATAGACGG
>CACZSP010000165.1 GCA_902783905.1 uncultured Ruminococcus sp. | reverse complement strand
TGGATGGTTTGCAACAGGATGGGCAGAAGACAAGAATATTCCAGTAATCTCGATAATTGCTAAAAGTTGTTATTCTGCTGAGGTGGGAACTGCAAAAGACGGCCGCGCTATTGTAGATATTCCAACTTATATAATCGGTATTATGAGGGTATAACTGTGGAAAAATTGATAAGGTTAGCGAATTAGAACTATTATGCTGTCTTCTGCTCCGCGTAGTTTCCGCTGTGGAAAATTTCACAATGCCTTCAAGACATTGTTATTTAACTTCTTTTATCACTCTCACCGCCACTCCCTGCATCTCAAGATGTTCTGGATAGATATCCTTGTATCTTCTGTTCTCGGGATGCAAGTGTGGTCTGCCGTTTTCCATAAACAGACGCTTCAGCGTATTACCGTCTTCGGTCAGAGCAACTATGATCTTTCCGTTGTATTCTTCGGGTGAGCCGTGCTCGCGGCGAACGAGGACGAGATCTCCGTCGCCTATCCCGGCGCCGGTCATAGAGTTTCCTTTGGCTCTCAGAAGAAAGCAGTTTCCGGTTATCCATTCCTCAGGAAGTGCGAGATACTCCGGATTCTGCTGTTCTTCCTCCTCCGGGCTTCCGCATATGACCGAACCGTAGATCGGTACCTTTACCGAACCGTACTTCCTGTAATATGACAGATCCTCGGAAAGACGCATCGTATTCTTCCCGGAGTATTCAACAAGCCCGCGGTCGCGAAGCGTCATCATGTATCTGTATGCAACAGATTTTACCATTCCCGTCTTTTCCATAATTTTGGAAAGGGCGGGAATCCAGGAAACATAAAAAATTTGGATTTGACATCGTCGGGTTCACCAATAAGCATCCCGGGTGCATTAGCACCCGGGATGCTTATTGTACACTCGTGCGCGGAATTGCCCCGGCGCATTGGCGCCCGCGCCAATGCGCATGGGTTCGCATTCGCCGGGTAATGTCAAGCTTTTTTCGCAAATTTGATTTCAGCAGAATGTAAAAAGGGCTGTTTTTACGGTCACGGGGCGTCGGCGCCGTCCTTTTTCGTCAGGGATTCGGTAAGCGCCTCGGCGTTCGAGCGCAGATATTCGGCAAGATCGGAAAGGGTCAGTCCAAGTTCGGCGCTCTTAAATTCGTCGGATCTGAGGAGAGATTCGATCTTTGCCACCGTTTCCACAAGACCGTTCTCCACCGCCGAACCTGCGGCGACCAGCACCAGTTCGTCGGAATCGTCGTCGCCCCAAAGGATCGCGTCGGGAAGTCCGTTGCCGTTTGCGTCGTGCAGATAAAGATTGAATTCGCCGTTTCCCGTCAGATCGACAGAAAAAGTGTCGATATATCCCCAGGCGTTGTCGCTCGAAAGGCAGACGTCGGCGATGCCGTCTCCGTCAAGATCAAGCATTATCTCGTCCCAGGCGCTGCGCACGAGCATTTTTTTCATTTCCGGATCGGCCATGATCCGTTTTTTGATTTTTCTGATTTTCCCTGTATTGTATTTCATTTTTTGCTCTCCTTGTTAATTATCATTATTATACTCCAACACCCCCGGATTGTCAATAGCCCCGATCCGCCCGGGGATTGACTTTGTCCTGAATATATAGTATAATAAAATAGATAATTATTTATTTGTCAGTCGGAGGGTTGCCTGCCGTGAAATATCTTATTCTGATTATCGCCGCTCTCGCGGCTGCATCGATTCTGCTTTCGTCCGCCGGTTGCGGGAATACCGACGCTCCCGGCACCGGAAGCACGACGCCGGAAGCCGGGACGACCGCGGGACCCGGCACGAAGGAACCGACCTCCCCGGAAACCGAGCCGGACGGGACGACGGAGGAAAGCGTCACGGCGGAGGATACGTCTGCCGCCGGAACGTCCGAAGCGACGGCGGAAATAACGACAGCCGCCGCGACGGAGGAAGCCGTCACGTCGGAGGCGACAACTTTGCCGGAAACCGCCGCGGATACGACGGGAGCGCAGGATCCCGAACCCGAAAAGGAGCTGAAGATCCTCTTCCTCGGCAACAGCCTCATATACTACAACGATATGCCTGATATCTTTGCCCGGATCGCAACCGCGCAGGGAAAGAAGGTCGACGTGCGCTCGGTCACAAAGGGAAGCGCCACGATGTCCGACTTTGCCGACGGATCCACCGAGGTGGGAGGCAAAGCCCTGCCGCTCCTGAAAAACGAAAAGTGGGATATCGTCGTCATCGAGCCCTCCAGAAGGATAAGCCCCTACGAGCAGACGGTAAAGGACGCAGAATTCGCCTCGGCTGAAAAGCTGCAAAAACTTGCCGCGGACGCCGGAGCCGAAATCATTCTCTACTCGGTCTGGGGAAACAACGACGGAACGGTTATCGAGTATACCGCCGCCTCGCCGACCGACATGAAGACGGGAGCATCCCACCCGATGGGCCGCAAGGAGCACACGAAATTCATGTCGGAGATCAACGAAGAGCTTTCGTCAAAGCTCGGCGGAGTAAAGATCGCCCGGGCCGGATACGCTTTTGAAAACTGCATTGCCGCAAATCCCGACCTGAACCTTTATCACACCGACCTGCGTCATCCCTCTCCCGAGGGATCGCTTCTCGCCGCAATGGTCTTTTACGAGACGATATTCGGCGAGACTCCCGACAAAACGGCGCAGATCGCGGGATTTTCCGGCCAGGCAAAGCTTCTTGCCGCCGCCGACGCGACAGTCCTCGGGGGCGTCGTCCCGGATCTGACTCCCGACCCGCAGGCCGAGGGCTTCCGCCTGCTCATCGTCGGATCGAACCTGATGGACAACTACTCTATGGGCAAGGTGTTCGACGACATCCTGAAAGCCGAGGGGAAGGATTCCCTTTCCTCCTACGTAAGAAGCTCGACATTTGTAATCAACAATCTCGTGACCGAATCGAACGATCTCGGTCTCCGCGCGGCGCTCGCCGGCGAAAAATGGGACGCGATAATCGTTCAGATTTCCAGACGCTGCACGAGATCAAGCCCGGACGTCGCCGCTTCCGAATTCGCGGCGCTTGAAAAAATAATGCCGCTGCTCAAAGCGGAGACAGACAAAATCTTCCTCTTCACACTGAACAGCAAGAGCAAGCCGTCGATTTTCACAACTGCCTCGGGTGACCCGGGTTACACCGACACCGGCAACAAGGAGACCTATTCCGCCGCCGACGGCACCGCGTATTTCAGAGAACTTGCCGTCGACTGGTCGGGAAAGCTGGGGATCGGATATATCAATTACGGCGGTGCCTATCTTGACTACGCAAATCCGACCGAGACAGGTATCGGCTATCTGCAGGCGGCAATGGTATACAGAGCGGTATTCGGAACGCCACTCCCGGCAGAGAACAGCGCGACCAACGGACTTTCAGCCGAAGCCGCCGCGACGTTACGCACTATAGCGGAAAAACATGCAGCAGATTGACGAAATCCTGACGCGGATGCCCGACGCCGGATACTGGCTGATACTGGCGATATCGCTTTTCCTGTCCATAAGCACAGGCGCTTACGTAAAAAAGACTTATGCGAAATTCGGTTCGGTCCCGGTCTCTTCAGGGGTGACGGCGAACGATTTTGCACAGAAAATGCTTCGCGACAACGGAATATACGACGTGGCCCTGGCCCACACGTCGGGTGAACTGACCGACAATTACAATCACCGGGCCCTGACGCTCAGTCTGTCGGATTCGACTTACGGAAAAAGCTCGGTCGCCGCGGTCGGAGTCGCGGCGCACGAGGCGGGACACGCGGTCCAGTACAAGAAGAGATATCTTCCCGTCCTGCTTCGCAGCGGGATGGCGGGCGTCGTCAACGTGGGCTCGAATCTCGGGCTGATTCTCGCCGTCGTCGGTTCGCTGTTCAACTCCTCCTTCGGCGACGCGCTGATAACGGTCGGCCTCGTCCTTTATTCCGCCGTCTTTCTCTTCACTCTCGTCACTCTTCCGGTAGAGTTCAACGCCTCAAGACGGGCGATCTCGGCGGCGCGCGGTTCGGGATTCTTTTCGTCGTCGGAACTTGCCGGCATGCGCAGCGTGCTGACCGCAGCGGCGCTGACCTACGTCGCTTCGATGACGGTGGCGCTTCTTAACCTTTTGCGTATGATTTCGATATTCGGCACGGGCAGGCGGCGCAACTGAACCGGCGGAATTATTTGACATTTCGCGAAAAAAGTAGTATAATATTATCTCATCATTTTATTCGTTTTTTGGAACGTGTCTTTTGCAGACGGGAGGACAGGTTATGTCTAACAGAAACTCTTCACAGCAGCTGAAAAAAATAGTGCTGACAGGAATACTGGCGGCAGTCGTTTTCCTGCTTCAGTGGTTCTCGGGTTACATCCACTTCGGGCCCTTTTCGATAACGCTCGCGCTCATTCCGATAATCGTCGGCGGAGCCCTCTGCGGTCCGGCGGCGGGCGCTTTTCTCGGCCTGGTGTTCAGCGTAGTCGTACTGATAAACGACGCCGCGGTATTTATTGCAATAGATCCCGTTGGAACGGTTATTACCGTTCTGCTCAAGGGAACTCTCGCCGGTCTCTGCTCGGCGCTGGTATATATGCTCCTCAAGCCGCTTCGCGTGCATTTCGTGATCGAGGCGAAAGGAAAGGAAAAATGGCGCACCGACTTTGCGATCGCCGCCGCAGCGGTGGTTTCGCCGGTCGTCAACACCGGTCTTTTCCTTCTCGGATGCAGGGTTTTCTTCATGCCCACCATCAACGAATGGGCTGCTGCAGCCGGATTTGAAAGCGCCGGGAGATATATGATCGTCGGACTCGTCGGCGCCAACTTCCTCGTTGAGCTTGCTTCCGTCATTATCCTCTGCCCCATCATCGCACGGCTGATCGAACTGGCGGCAAAGATGGACGGAACGGTTCCCGAAAAATGAAAACCGATCGCCGGCCCGTGATCGGGATCACCTGTTCGATGAACGACGCGGCGACGCGTCTTCACGCCAACCGCTCCTACTTCAACGCGATCTGGAAATCGGGCGGGATCCCGGTTTTCCTTCCCTTCACCGACGAGGCTAAGGGCGCGCGTGAATTCGCCGACGACGGTCTTTTCGACGCCTTCCTGTTCTCGGGAGGAGTCGACGTCGCCCCCCGCAGGTACGGTGAGGAAATAACCGGCGACGGAGTCGAAATCTGCGAACGCCGCGACGCCTTCGAACTTGAGCTTGCGAGGATTCTCTATTATGAAAAGCCCGAAAAGCCGGTGCTCGGGATCTGCCGCGGAGTCCAGCTGCTCAACGTCGCGGCGGGAGGGAGCCTCTACCAGGACGTTCAGGGACACAGACAGGAGGAGGCGGGCAGCGTCACTCCCTTCACGGCTAAACTGACCGCCGGCACTTTCCTTGCTTCTCTGATCGGAGGCGAAGAAACGAAGATAAACAGCTTTCACCATCAGGCGGTAAAGGATCCGGCGCCGGGATTTACGGTCTCGGCGACGTCCGCACACGACGGACTGATCGAAGCGATCGAGCCCCGCGACCCGCAGGGAAGATATTTTATTGCCGTTCAGTGGCACCCCGAACTCTTTTACGACGAATCGGAAAGCTCACGGGTTATCTTCCGGTCTTTTGTCGAAGCGGCAAAAAACAATTAATAAATTATTAATCGCATACTCCGGCCGTGACTTCCGGATCGTCACTACCGGAGTATTGCTTTTTT
>CACZSP010000164.1 GCA_902783905.1 uncultured Ruminococcus sp. | reverse complement strand
TATCTTCGTAAATGCCTTCCGAATAAAGGAATCCGCCCTCGCTGTACCCTCCGGTGTTTTCCTCGACGTTGTTCAGGTACATCGGGAAGGGAGTCGCGCCGAAACCGCCCCACGGATGGGCCGGGTTCTGCATGCTGATCTCGGGAAAATCGACGAAACGCACGCCGCGCGGCACGCCTCTTCCGCGATGACGCGCGGGAGTCTGCCCGACTGGAACGCCGTCATGATATACGGAGCCCAGGAGTATTCACCGTTTTCAAGGTGCGAATAGAAATTGTCCCATTCTCCCGGCATCTGAACGTCGAAGTGCCAGGTGGAAATGCAGAGTTTTCCCCTGATTCCGTATTCCTTCATCAGCCGCAGGTCGAGATCGGCGACTTTCATGAAGCCGTTTGTCGACCAGGGATAGCATTTTTCGCAGAGACATCCGCCTTCGTCGTACGGCCAGAGGTAGTATTCGTCCACCGCGACGTCGCGGAACGCCTCGAAAAACTCCCGGTGGATCCGCTCGATCTCCCGCATGCCACCCTCGGTGGATGGGCAGAGTTCGGTCACGAACTCGGCGACTATGTCCCGGACGTAACGTACTCCGTCCGCTTTTTCCTCGGCGGCGAATTCCTTCGGGAAACCGTCCATTCCGGTGTTTGAAAAGGCGATCAGGGCGTTTTTCATGCCGATCGACGAGGTAAAGGCGAAAATTCGCTTTATTCTCTCAATCATTTCGAGCGCTTCGGGGTCGCGCAGGGTCCGGTAGTGCTGTATGCCGACGCAGAGCATGATATGGTTGAAGCCGCGCAGCGCCTGATCGGCGATATAATCGCACTCGTCCGCGATCGGGGAGGAATGGTGGTAGTTGTAAAAATGAGAGGCGAGATAAATGCCGCGGACCGGCTTTTTCATTCTGTGCCGGAGCGGCAGCTCCGGCGGGACGAATCCGCCGTTTCCGTCGAAACGGGAGAGAACCAGCAGGCGGCCCGCCGCCGCGAAAACGCAGGGGATATCGCTTCCGGCGACGCGTATGCAACTTCCGTTCGCCGTTTTTCTTTCGGTTATTTCGAAACTGTCGGCGCAAAGACGTGAATCGGCGCAGAAGCGCAGGGTGAGCGCGCCTTGCGTTTTTCTCGCGACGCGGCAGCCGCGTTCCTTTGCCTTTCGCTCTATCGCGCGTTTCAGCGCCGCGAAGGCGCCGGCCGGAAGATTTGCGTTAACCAAATGAAATACAGTCATTCCGTCTACGATTCCCTGCGAAGAATCTCGATCTGCGCCAGCGCCTCGAGCTGCTTTGCCTTTGTGTAAAGGATCTCTCCCGCCGGATCGGGCGGAAGCGCCGTCTTTTCCGGACGGTAGGGCAGTTCGAAGACGCGGCAGCGGTCGGCGTTGTTGTGGACCTCCTTTACGTGCATTCCGTATACGAGGTCGTGGTTGTATTTTATCTGCAGATACATCGGAAGAAGCTCGTCCGACGTGCTGAATATCGCGAGTTCAGGATCGACTGCGGCGTAAAACGGAGTCGTTCCGCCCCAGCCGCCGTGGTGGCAGACCTGGAGTATATCGCTTTTCAGATACCCGCCCCAGGTTCTGAGCATTATATCGTTTGCCGTTTCGTCGCAGTCGGCCGGCAGCAGAACGGTGTTTCCGCCGATATAAAACCGCAGACAGAGAGAAGCCGTGTTAAGCGTGACGTTTCCGAGGGAGAGATACTGCCTGACCAGATCGTCCTGAGTCCAGAGAACCTCGACCCGCGTTTTTCCGAAACGGAGCACCTCTCCGGTGTGTATCTTCGAATATTTCGTTTCGGGGAAATACCTGTAAAGCGATTCTTTTATTCTGCGGGTGTTCCAGGCTTCGCGGAATATCTCGGCGTCCGGTATCGACGGGAAATTGCAGCATAGTTCGTCAAGGATGATCCTGTCGCCGTATTTTGCCGCGATCTTCAGGAAGGCGCCCGAATGATCTATATGCGTGTGTGATATGAACCAGCAGCGCACCCGGGGCTTTTCACCGGCGGGAGCCTGTTCCTCCAGGTGAGCGAGGATTTTCTCGGCGTAGTCTCCGAGTTCCATCCCGCCGTCGACGATTATGAAGGAGCCGTCCTCCAGTCGGAAAAGGTATCCCATATTGCCGGAGCCCGCGTCCCTGTTCAGATAGGATGCGGTGTCCGACCAGCGGGCGCCGACTACCGTCATAAGCGGATGGCAGAGATCGCGGT
>CACZSP010000163.1 GCA_902783905.1 uncultured Ruminococcus sp. | reverse complement strand
GGAAACAGACGGAAAATCAGCCGGCTAGGATGTGACGCGAAATCCGGGACGGATTTCGCCGTCGAATTGTGCGGTATTGCCTTAAAACCTCGCGAAGCAAGTTTTTAAACAACCCCTATCTCGAGGGGCTGCAAAAAAGCTTCAAGCTTTTTTGCAGCCCCATCGGTATTAGATTCTCGCGACGCCCGTCTCGTGAGCGGCCTTTATAACGGCTGCCGAAACGACCTTCGCCACGTCCTTGTTGAGAGCCGACGGAATGATGTTCGTCTCGCTCAGTTCGGACTCGGGGATCAGGCTTGCAAGCGCGACCGAGGTGGCGACCTTCATCTCCTCGTTGATGCGGGAGGCGCGGCAGTCGAGGGCTCCGCGGAAGATGCCCGGGAAGGCAAGCAGGTTGTTGATCTGGTTCGGGAAATCGCTCCGTCCGGTGCCGACGATCCTCGCGCCGCCCTCGAGAGCGAGGTCGGGCATGATCTCGGGAGTCGGGTTTGCCATCGGGAAGACTATCGCGTCCTTCGCCATGGTGGCGATCATCTCTTTGGTAACTACGCCGGGAGCCGAAACGCCGATGAACACGTCCGCGCCGCGCAGCGCGTCGGCTATCGTGCCCTTGAGGTGACCCGCGTTGGTGATCGCGGCCATTTCCGCCTGTGCGGGATTGAGTCTCGGGTCGCCTTCGCAGACGATGCCCTTGGAGTTGCACATGATGATCTTCTTTGAATCGACGCCGAGTCTGATGAGGTGCTTGGCGATCGAAATGCCGGCGGCTCCGGCTCCGCTCATCGCGACTCTGATATCGCCGATCTTCTTGCCGACGATCTTGAGAGCGTTGAGCAGGGCTGCGGCGACGACGATGGCGGTTCCGTGCTGGTCGTCGTGGAAGATCGGGATGTCGCACTTCTCTATAAGTCTGCGCTCGATCTCGAAGCAGCGGGGAGCCGAGATATCCTCGAGGTTGATGCCTCCGAAGGATCCGGAAAGAAGATAAATCGTGTTGACGATCTCGTCAACGTCCTTGGATTTGATGCAGAGCGGGAAGGCGTCGACGTCGGCAAACTCCTTGAAGAGTATGCACTTGCCTTCCATGACGGGCATTCCGGCTTCGGGTCCGATGTCTCCGAGACCGAGAACGGCGGTGCCGTCGGTGATGACGGCGACGAGATTGTTGCGGCGGGTCAGCTCGTAGGACTTGTTGATATCCTTCTGGATCTCAAGGCAGGGCTCGGCGACGCCGGGGGTGTAGGCAAGAGAAAGGTCCTGTCTGGTCTCTACCGAAACACGGGACCTGACTTCGATCTTGCCGTTCCACTCGTAATGCTTTTTGAGGGATTCTTCTCTGATATTTGCCATTTTCGTTTACCCTTTCCTGATCAGGCTTCCCACGGGAAGGTGTACTGCTTCAGACCCAGCTCGTCTCTGACGGCGACCAGTTCCTTCTGGACGGCGGCGTTGATCGGAACGCCGGCGCGGCGCGCGCATCTGACTTCGAATTCCTTCTCGCCCGCGGTGTAGATCCTCTCGGCTCCGGGAGCCTTCTCGGAAGCGCGGAGAGCGCGGCAGATGTCGCCGGCGGTCTTTCTGAAGGTGCATTCGCCCATAAAGTGCTCGGTGTCGATGGCGAAGAAGAAGTGACCGAGATGGAATTTCTTCTTGGAGCCGTCCTCGGCGATGCCGGAAAGCTGCTTCATGAAGGGACCGCCCGTGAACGCGGCGGAAAGGATCTCGACGACGGCGGCGTAGCCGTAGCCCTTGTATCCCGCAAGTTCCTCGCCTGCTCCTCCGAGCGGGCAGAGAGCCGCCTTGCCGGTGTTCAGCTCGGTGAGGATGGCGACCGAGTCGGTATGGTATTTGCCGTCGCGGCCGATGACCTGTCCCTCGGGGGTGGGTTTGCCGATCCTGGCGTAATATTCGATCTTGCCTCTCTGAACGATGGAAGTCGCGCAGTCGAGGACGAAATCGTAGGGCTCGTCGGTCGGAAGACCGAAGGTGAGCGGGTTGGTTCCCATCATGTTTTCGACTCCGAAGGTCGGAGCGATCGACGGACGGGCGTTGGTGCCGGTGATGCCGACGCAGCCCATCTTCGTCGCCATGGTGGCGTAGTATCCGGCGATACCGTAATGGCAGGAGTTCTGAACGGCGACTCCGCCCATTCCGTATTTCTTTGCCTTTTCGATCGCCATCTGCATGGCCTTGTGGCCGACGACCTGTCCCATTCCGTCTCCGCCGTCAAGCACCGCGGTGCACTCGGTCTCTTTGAGGACGGTGATGTTCGTTACCGGGTTCTGGATGCCCGCCTTGATCCTGTCAAGGTAGATGGGCTTGAAGCGGTTGACGCCGTGGGACTCGATGCCCCTCTTGTCCGATTCGAGAAGTACGTCGGCGCAAATTATTGCGTCCTGTCTCGGAATTCCGTAGCCGACGAAGGAGTCGACGACGAAATTGGTGATTGTTGTCCAGTCGACAACGTTGTTTTTGACCTGTTCTGCCATTGTTTTTATCCTTTCGGTTAATAAAATATCAAAGTCAGGGGTCCGGCGTGTGAAAGACCACAACGAAACCCATAATATTATATCACTTTACGTGGAAGAATACAAGCAAAAAAGCCGAAATTGTGGACTGCTCTGTAAAACTGACACCGGGTGTATAACGGCCGTACGGGTACAAAAGAAGGAAAAATGGAAAAATGGCCGGCAGCAACAGCAGGCACACTCCGAAGCATGGGAAAGAGATCTGTCAGTAAATATCAAGTTCAGGACGATCAGCAACATCGGTCGCCGAAGAGACGGGGATCGGCAGGAACACGGTATGTCTGTCTGTTTTATCCGTTTGCGGATTTGCGAAAAACATTATACCTTATCCTGTTAAAGCAAAACCGCACGGTCCGAAGCACGCGTCCTGCCGTCTCGTTTTGAGCAGGTCTGCGCGTCGGATCGTGCGGTTTTGCTTTAGGCAGATATCGTTTTGACGGTCCCTCACCCCACCGGGAAGATGCTTCCCCCGATGAATTCGCGGATCAGGCTGTTGCGGGGAACGTCCTCGCAGGAGAGCCCGAG
>CACZSP010000162.1 GCA_902783905.1 uncultured Ruminococcus sp. | reverse complement strand
GGCGCTTGCGTCGATGTACGCGGCGGTACTTGACGTGTCCGGCTTGTGCCGGACGGGAAAAAGGCGGCGTCAACCGAAAAATCGTCGCGCCTGAGCCCTTCAAATAGAAAGGCTGAGACGCGACGATTATTCGGGTGCTGATGACGTGGCAAATAACAAGTTAAAAATGAATAAACTCTGTATTTAATTTTTCATTTTTAATTATTCATTCTGCCCACTTGCCACTGCCCACTGCCAACTTTTATCAACTGTTCACTGACGTCTTGCCACCGCCGTGTACAGATGCATGATATTGAGGTCTTCCTCCATATCGAGCCCGTGGGAGCCGCTGCCGCCGTCGATCTCGTGACAGCCGTGATCCATCGCAAATCCGGTCAGCCAGTCACGTCCCGCCCAATATCTTTTCGCGAGCGAGAAAAGCGTGGCAAATGTGTATGAGTTGCTCCGGAGTTCGGCGAGAGATTCGGGACTCTCCGGCCCGAACTTGTGCATCCAGTGGTCGTAGTTGCCGTTGTATACGGCGATAAAGTCGTAGCGGTCGCCGGCGATAAGTTCGGCGGCTTTTGCATTTATTTCTCCCACCGTATCGTAAAGGAAATAGTCGATCTCACGCTCAAGGAAGATCTTTCCCATACTGCATTTCGTGTCGGCGACGATAGCCGCCTTTTTCCCGGCCCTGACGAGGGCGTCCCAGAGTGTGTCGATCCGGATGACCGGCTTTTCGTATTTCCGGATACCGTGCACCTCCGGCTGAGCGCCGGTGTACATGGTGCCGAAGCATACGGGGGTCACCGACGGCATGACGGTGCGCATCGGCAGCTCGAGTTCTCCTATCTTTGCTACTTCGGATACGAAAAAGGGGTATTTGCGGTATATCCACTGGGCTACGGCGTCGGGGTTGTACATAAGTATGCGCTCCGCCTTCCGTCCGCCCAACACGGAATCGACGTAGGACGTCAAGGTCCTGTTTGCGGGGGCGGCGTGCTCCGGCGGCTCGATCCCGATAGCGTAGGCGAGCGCGGCGCAGAGCGTGTCGAGAGAGTCGGCGTTATACATTGTCCTGCTCCTTCTTTTTGAGCTCGTTAAGCAGCTGCGGGTAGAGCTGGACCGACATTCCGCCGTCGACGCAGAGCTCGCTGCCCGTGATATTCTTCGACAGGTCCGAGCCGAGGAAAAACGCCGCGTTGGCTATATCGTCGAAATCCGAAATGTCGCCGATGGGCGTGAGCTGACCGTTTACGATCTGCTTTTTGCCCATCTGATGCCAGCGCTCGGTCTTTATGGTGCCCGGAAGGACCACGTTGCTGCGAATTCCGAATTTTCCCAGATCGACGGCAAGCGCTCGCGACAGGGAATTGATCCCGCCCTTCGACGCGCAGTAGGCGGCGCGGTTGGGAATGGCGCGGTACGCGGTATTTGAACTGATGAAAACGACCGCTCCTCCGCCGTGTTCCTTCATGCGCAGCGCCGCCTGGCGGATCATCGTGAAATTCCAGACCAGATTGGTCTCGAAGACGGCGGCGAAATCCGCGAGGGGAACGGCGAAGAAATCCTGACCGGCACCCGGATCCGCCGGGTAGAAGCCCATGTTGGCGGCGTTGAGGACGATCGTCGAGACCGTTCTTCCGGTGGAGTCGATATCGGCAAAAATCTCCTTTACCTGTTCCTCGCTGCCCGGCGCGCATTCGTACCCGCGGGCATAGACGCCGTGATCGGCGGATATCTTTTCCGCCGCCGCACGCGCCTGTTCGCCCTTTCTGCTTGTGACGAAAACGTCGTAGCCGTGTTCGGCGAACACTTCGGCAATCCGGTATCCGGTCCCGGTGTGGGCGCCGGTGACGAACACCGCTTTTTTAATCGTTTCGCTCATGGTATTATTCGGCTTGACGGCCGCTCAGCAGTCGTATTTCATCGGGTCGATCCCCATCATCGGAAGCAGACGGGTTATGAGGATGCGGTATCTCATATAGGCGTGATAACGGAGCGCCTCCTCGTACAGTTCGGGACTGACGTGGACCTCTTCAAGCGTTGTCGCGCAGCCGGCTCTCTTCATTTCGTCCTCCAGCACGTCGGGATCGGGAACCTGCTCGAGGATCATCTTTCTGATCTGCGGCCAGCATGCACGCAGATGCTCCGGGTCCACCTTGTCGGTGATACTCGGGTTGTTCAGCTTCTTTACGTCGGGAAGCTGATCGGGAGTGAAGTGAGTGTATATCTCGTCCCAGTCGGGATCGTCCTTACGCGGGTGAATCTCGGTGACATTTTGCGCGATATTCCGGTAAAGGCGGCAGAGCTTCAGGGTGGCGACGCCGACCTTCTTGCCGTGGAATTCCGGCCAGATGCCGCGGGCGACCTTGTAGCACTCGAGATAGTGCGAGACGACGTGCTCGGCTCCCGACGCCGGGCGGGAGGAGAGGGCAAGCTTCATCGCAAGCCCGGACAGCACGAGGGCCTCCATAATGGCTCCCGCCGCCTCCTCGCTGTCTTTCGTCACCATATCGGTAAGATCGATGCATTTCTGCAGTGCTCCGAGGGTGATCTGCGCCACATTCTCGCAGTAGTATTCGTCAATGAGAAGATGCGCTATCCTCCACTCGAGGATACCGAGATATTTTGCGACCATGTCGCCGTATCCCGCGGCCTTCAGCTCCACCGGGGCTTTCGCGAGGATCTTCGTGTCGGCGAGAATGACTGCCGGCTGACGTACCTTCCAGGACTCCTTGAAGTTGTTGGAGATGATCGGGGCGGTGTCGGAGGCGAAGCCGTCCATCGAGGGAGCCGTCGCGAATATGCAGAAGGGAAGATCCTTTTCAAAGGAGGCTACGCGGCAAATATCGTTGAGAGAGCCGGTGCCCACCGAGATTATTCCATCCACGTCGGAGGCGAGGGCTTCGACCTCGCGGACCTGCTCGACGCGGGCGTATTTCATGTTCTTATAGATGAGCTTCTTCAGTTCGTATCCCGAGCGGCAGAGTGATTTCGTCAGTCCTTCCTTTTCGGAAACGCCGAAGGTGTTGTCGTCGGCAACGAGAAGAAGCTTTTTCGGGAATCCGGCTTTTGCAAGTATTTTTCCCGCGTCCTTTGTCAGTCCGCTGTAGATTTCGACAACTTTGGTGTCGAAGGTGTGGAGTCTGCCGCAGGGGCAGTTCTCAAGTGATTTCAGAAGTTTTTTAAGATCCATTGCCGTTTCCTTCCTGTATCTTGTTGATTTCAACGTTTATGAGTGTTTTTTCGAGTCTGAATCCGTGAATCTCGACCGAATACTCGGCGGAAAGACTCCCTCTTCCGGTTATCCGGTTGGAGAGGGCGCGGCAGTTGGTTATCACTTCCAGATTGCCGAGAGGAGTTTTGTTCAGACATATATGCCGCTTTCCCTCCTCGAGCACCATCAGGACGGGGATTCCGGAAAGATCGCTCCGCCCGCGCTGCAGGGTGACGATTCCGGGGTCTGTTTTTGAAAAGGAGATCGCGACTCCCGAGTCGGGGAAGCCGGCGGAACGTATGTCGACGATTCCGTTTTTTACCGTCACGCGTCCGTCTCCCGTTTCGCTGTACCGGCGGCGTGTCATCGACGGCTGCCCGAAGGAGCTCTGCGGGAAATCCGAGCCGACCGTCGTATAAACGCTCGTATATGCTGTTTTAATCTTTGCTTTGAAACTCATTTTGCCATTTTTGCGTAAACCGACCATCCGTCCGTATCACGCCAGCAGGCGATAAGTCCGGAGGACGGGCTGGTTATTTCGGTGAATTTTTCGGTGAACGGGATCACGATCCTTCCCTCGGTGTCGATGACGCATTCCGTGCCGTCGGAAAGCCCGAGAACGCACAGTCCCTCGATGAATGGCTCGGCGTAGGTGAACATCGGATCGGCGATCCATTTTTCTTTTTCGACGCTCCAGCAGCCGTAAAGACCGTTGTTTTTAAGAACTATGATACCGTCGGAATAGGAGTAAATCTCGAATCCGGCCGGCCAGTCGTAGGTCCGACCGAAGGGGTCTATCAGAAGATCGCGGTCGCCCGCGTAGTAGTTCTGGTTGTATTCGGGAAGGGAAAGTTCCCGGACGCGCAGATATCCGTGGTCGAAATAATAGTGCCCGAGAGAACCGCGGTCCTTGTAAAAGGGCTCGGCGTAGTATCTCTTCATCGCGTAGCCGACCGCGTTTTCGGTTGATGTGTCGGTCTCGTTGCGGTACATCGTGGTGTATCCGTTGGTGTCGATGATCCTCATCATCCCGAGATCGTCGAAGGTGACGGCAAGGCCTTCGCTGTAATTGAACGCCTTTGCGTAACGGTAGCCGGATCCCCAGCTTATCCTCTGAACGTAGTAAATATTGACCGAGGAGTCGGTTGACCGGGTCAGGTTCGGGTCTTCGGCGGGGCGGGTGTAGCCGTATGCGAAGCGGTACACGTCGCTGACAGTGCTGACGTTCAGATAGTGATAACCCTCTTCGGTGGTTTCGGGTTCGGTTACGACCGGTTCGGTCTGTTCCGCAGACGTTTCCTCGGGAGAGGTGGCGGGTTCGGTTTCCTGCGTCACCGATTCGGGAGGAAGCGTTTCGGGCTCGCCCGTTCCCGGTTCGGGGGAGGCGGTTCCCGTTTCCGGAAAAGCGGTATCCGTGGCGGATGACTCGGGCGGCGCGGCGGTTTCGGACTGTTCCGGCGTGGCGGGCGGGTCTTCTTTCTGCGTCACGGGATCGGTCTGCGGATCGGTTTCGGGAGACAGCGGTTCGGTCGTGACGTCCGGAGTGACCGGAGCGGGTTCCGCGGCCGACGGGATATCGGTTGCGGAAGGCTGTGCCTGCGGCTCGGTGACGGTG